>NZ_OZ060368.1 GCF_964058925.1 Buchnera aphidicola (Tetraneura ulmi) | reverse complement strand
GTAAATAAAAATAACAAGATTATTTATTTAAAAATCTTTTTTACTACAATAACTTACTTAAGTTTTAAAAATTGTTTAAAAAAAGTTTTTTTTAGAAAAAATTGAGAATTTTTTTTTAGGAATATTAAAAAAAACAAAGTTTTTAAAAAAAAATTTTATAAGTTATTGTTTTTAAAAAGAAAAAACAATAATTTTTAATATTTTTTATCAATATTTTATTATTATTTTTTTTTTATATGATATTAATATTTTTCGTTTTTTTTATTTTTAAGGGGGAATATTTGTATAAATCATGTATATCCTGTGGATAACTTTTATTTTTCTGTAAATAAATTTCATTAAAATTAATTTTTTCATCTATAAAAACTTAAAAAAAAACAATAAAATTAAACACTTAGCGAAATAATATTAAAAAAAAAAAATCTCAAATTATTTATTCTTATTTAAATAATATACTTGTTTTTATTATTATTATTATTATATCTTTATCTTTTAGTCTTTTTAGTTTTTTATTTTATATTTTAATTTAGTTGATTTTTTAAATTATTTATATATATTAAAACTAAAAACTATAAAAAAAGATATAAGTTGATTGTATGTTTGAGATTTTATTAATTGATAATTTAGATTCATTTACTTACAATTTAGTTGATATTTTTAGAAAAAATAAATATAAAGTTTCTATTTTTAGAAATTATATTTCAGAAAAAAAAATTGAGAAAAAAATCATTAGTATGAAAAATCCTATTTTGGTTTTTTCTCCTGGACCAGGGGTACCTAAAAATGCAGGTTGTATGATTTCTTTGATTAAAAATTTTAAATCGAAAATACCTATGATAGGTATATGTTTAGGTTTTCAAGCAATAATTGAAGTTTTTGGAGGCAGTATAGTTTTATCTAAAAAGATTTTACATGGTAAAACTTCTTTAATTAAACACGATGGTTTAGATATTTATAAAAATATTTGCAACCCCCTACAAGTAGGTAGATATCATTCTTTTATATGTAACAAAATTCCAAATGGTTTCATCGTAAATTCTACTTATAAAGAAATAGTTATGAGTATAAAAAATAAATCAAAAAAAATATTTGGATTTCAGTATCACCCAGAATCTATTTTAACACCCTATGGAGATCAAGTTTTATTAAATACAATTTCATGGATCGAAAAAAAAAATTAATTTAAATCTACTAATAATACCTTCCAACATCACTCCTATTTAAAAATTAATTTTACGTTTAGACAACATTAGGAAAAAATAAATATTTTTTTTTAAAAAAAATATTTTAATTGAATTTCTAATTTTTTTTGGAGAAATAAATGAATCATCGTCTAACAAAAAATGAAATAATTCGCACAACTTGTAAATATCATGAAGAACCCTCTTTAGTTTTTGATAAAATTTGTCGAGAAAAATCTGAAACGTTGTTGTTAGAATCTGCTGCAGTTCATGATAAAAAAAATATTGAAAGCATGTTAATTATAAATAGTGCAATTAAAATACAATGCTTTAAAAATATTGTTGAAATAGAAGCTGTTTCAAAAAATGGTTTGTCTTTATTAAAAACAATTGATTTTACAGTTTTAAATGATAAATCAGTAAATATAAAAAAAAAAAAATGGAATACATTAGAAATACATTTTCCTATTTTTGATTGTTTTGTTGATGAAGATAGAAAATTATTTTTAATATCGGTTTTTGATGCTTTAAGAGTTATTAAAAAATCGATTGATAACCCTGAAAAGAGCAAAATGGGGGTATTTTTTGGTGGTATTGTATCATATGATCTTATTTCTTACTTTGAGCCTGTTCCTAGGGTTTTTAATTCTAAATACAAACACCCGGATTTTTGTTTTTATTTATCTGAAGATTTATTAATTTTCGATCATAAAAAAAAAGAATGTAAATTGCAGACAAATATATTTACTGATAGTGAAAAAGAAAAGTTAAATATTTTAAAAAAAATTAAAATTATTTGTAATCAAATAGAAAAAATAGAATTAAAAAAAAAAAGTAAAAAAATAAATATTTTTAGTAATTTTGAAGAGGAAAAGAATAAATGGATTGATTGTGAAACTGATTCTAAAATTTATAAAAATAGAATAAAAAAAATGAAAAGAATGATACTTAACGGAGATGTTTTTCAAATTGTCATTTCTAGAAAATTTTTTTTGCCTTGTCCCCATCCTCTTAAATCTTACATATATCTAAAAAAAAATAACCCTAGTCCTTATATGTTTTTTATGCAAGATAGTCGATTTACTTTATTTGGTTGTTCACCAGAAAGTTCTTTAAAATATTCATCCAAAGATCGGAAAATCGAAATTCATCCTATAGCAGGTACAAGACCTCGTGCTTTTCTTTCTACTGGAGGTATCGATATAGATAAAGACAATAAAATGGAATTGGCTATGAGAATTAATTCTAAAGAGTTAGCTGAACATTGTATGTTAGTTGATCTTGCTAGGAACGATTTAGCTCGTATTAGTTTACCTGGTACTCGTTTTGTTTCTGATTTAATGAGAGTAGATCGATATTCACATGTCATGCATTTAGTTTCTAAAGTAGAAGGAGTATTGAAGAATGATTTAGATGTTTTTCATGCGTACCAATGTTGTATGAATATGGGTACTTTAACAGGTGCACCTAAAATACGTGCAATGCAAATTATTGCAGAAGAAAAAGAAGTAAGAGAATGTTACGGGGGGGCTATTGGGTATTTTACAGGAGAAGGAGATTTAGATACATGTATCGTAATTAGATCAGCTTATGTTAGAGATGGAATTGCTTGCGTTCAAGCTGGTGCAGGAATTGTTTTGGATTCTATTCCTAATGAAGAAAATGAAGAATGTAAAAGTAAGGCGATGGCTGTAATTTCCGCTATAAATAAAACATATTAGGAAATTTTTTTAAATCTCTCTTTTTTACAAATTTAAGGTAAAAAATAATTTTTTAGAATAACCTGTGGATAACCTGTGGATAACCTGTGGATAACCTGTGGATAA
>NZ_OZ060367.1 GCF_964058925.1 Buchnera aphidicola (Tetraneura ulmi) | reverse complement strand
TAAAGAAAAAAATAAAAATTGAAACAAAAAATTATTTGTTTAAAACAGTATTTTTAGAAAAACACATTGTAGCTATTTTTTTTAAATGGAAATATTCTATATTTACCATTTTTTTTAAACCACCTTGACCCATTTTTTGTAGTTCATTTAGTGAATAATTTTTTACTAATAATTTTAAGATTTTTTGTTTAGCTTGAAATTCATTATTTGAGATTATTTTTTTTGCTCTTTTTTGACGTATGTAAAAATTATGTTGTGATTTTCTAAATTCTAAAATTTTTTGAATTCTTAAATTTTTATTTTTTATATAAATTTTTTCTTCAGTTAATGGTTTAATTCCTTTTTTTTTCAGGGAATTATTTATCCAATTTAATTGTTGTTTTTTTGCTTTTGAGAGTTGTTTTGAAGTTACACCAAAAAGTTCGAAAAAGAGGGGGGTTAAAATAAATATTTTAGGCATATATGTACCTAAAATATTATCCCATTTCTTTTCGGATTTTAAAAAACCCATAGGTTCCATAAATTTTGAAATTAATCTAGATGCTCTTGAAATTGATTTATTTCCGGCTGGAGAAATTGTAGATAGACCACAATCATCTGAAAGTTTTTCTAAGGATGCATAAACAGTATTAGTTGACAAATTAAAGTAATAAAGCATGGCTTGTACCATTGCTCTGAATGCACATGCTCTATGTTCATTTAGTCTTCTGTATCTTTTTATTATTTCACCTGTTTGAGGGTTTTTTGGTTGGATTACATAATGTAATTCAACTCGAGCTACATCAATTTCATTTGCTAATTTCATTGAATTTTGAATGAAGTTTGGTCTATTTTTATTTTTTTTTGGAATTTTGAATTTTGGCATATAATTGCTTACGTATTTTTTTTTTATTTTTTTCATGTTTTTTGATTTAAATAAATTTTTTTTGTATTTTTTATTAACACGAATGCTTTAAAAATGCAATGAAGAATTGATAAAAAAATATTTTTTTATATATTAAAAATAGGATAAATATTGTATGAAAAAGACAATTGAGAAAATGATTTATATTTCACGTTGGTTAATATTTCCAATATATTTAGGATTGTCTTTTTGTTTAATTTTATTAACTTTAAAATTTTTTCAGTTGATTTTTTTTGTTTTACCTGAGATTTTTTTTATTTCAGAATCAGGTTTAATATTAGTAATATTATCTTTAATTGACATTGTTTTAGTAGGCGGTTTATTAATAATGGTTGTTTTTTCTGGTTATGAGAATTTTATTAGTAAAATGAATATTAAAGGAACTAAACTAGATTGGATGGGTACTATGGATGTGAATTCAATAAAAAGTAAAGTTTCTTCTGCAATTGTTGCAATCTCCTCAGTACATTTATTAAGAGTTTTTATGGAAACCGAGAAGGTTTTGAATAATAAAATAATTTGGTATGTAATTATTCATTTAACATTTGTAATTTCAGCAGGAGGAATGGCATATATCGATAGATTAAATAAATTAAATACGAATTGTTCTATAAAAGATAACTCTTTTTTCAAAAAAAAATAAAAATAGACCCTAAAATGTTTTTCTAATATATATATAAAAAAACATTATTTTTTTTAGAAATCTATATATTTTTTATTTTTTATTTTTTTTGAAGATTTTTGTTCCTTTTTAGATTTATTTTTCTTTTTTAATTTAGGTTTATATAGTAATTTTGCATCTATTATTATTAGAATGCATATATTAAAAAAAATTGCTTGCATCTAT
>NZ_OZ060366.1:526100-530976 GCF_964058925.1 Buchnera aphidicola (Tetraneura ulmi) | reverse complement strand
CTAGTTAATATCTTTTAAAATTTTTACGAGTTATTCACAGATTAATTTTTAAAATTTTTTTACTGTTCCTTTTTAATATAAAAATAAAATGTATAATAGAAAAACAAAAAAAATAAATTAAAAAAAATAGAAAAGAAAAAATGAAAAACATAATTTTATTTATAAAAAAATGTTTTTTTTCTAAAACTCAACAAATAAAGAAAAAAACATACATAATAATACTATTAATATTATCTATACTTATACTAACAACAACATTCTTATTATTTAAAAAGTCAAAAAAAAAAAGTTTTATTAAAAACGAGAACCAAGTAATCCAATATGAAAAAATAATGAAAAATAATCATATATACAAAAAAAAAACGAAATAATTAAGTATATATTAAAAAATAAAAATATATATTCTTACTTAATTGGACTAAAATTATCAAAAGAATGCGTGAAATTAAATAAACTTAACCATTCTAAAAAAATACTGAATATAATAGAAAAAACAATAACTGAAAAAAATTTAAAAAATATAATTAAACTTAAAATACTTGACATAGAAATTGAAAAAAAAGAATTCAAAAAAGCAGAGAAAATGATTTCTAAAATAAAAAAAAAAGATTGGGAAAACATTTTTATGAATAAAAAAGGAGATATATATTTTTTTGGAAAAAAAAATAAACTTGCTCTGATAAATTGGAAAAAAAGCTTGAAATATCAAATCGATAATAAATCAAAAGAAATAATAAAAATGAAAATACAAAAACTAAATAAGTAAAAAATTTTTAATTTTAATACTATATTTTCTAGAGAAAAAATATGAATAAATTTATTATTGCAATAATAGGAAGACCAAATGTAGGAAAATCAAAATTATTTAATTTATTAACAAAAAATCACTCTCATTCAATAATAAATAAAAAAAAAAATCCTACATCCGTAACAAGAGATAGAAAATATGGTTTTTTTAAAGAAAATGAAAAAAAAATAATTTTAATAGATACAGGAGGATTAAAATTAAGTACAAAAATAGAAATTGAAAAAAAAATAAATGAACAAACTATGATTGCCATAAAAGAATCAAATCTTATTTTTTTCTTAGTAGATGCTTATAAAGAAGAATTTAAAGAAAATAAAAAAATAGAAAGATATCTTAAAAAAAATAAAAAAAAAACTATTTTGATAATTAATAAAATCGAAAATTTAAATTTCGAATCTATATATTATGAAAAATTTGTTAATTTAAATTTCGAAAAAGTATTTCCTATTTCTGTTAGAGAAAGAATAGGAATTTCTAAATTAATAAAAGATACAATAAAAACCAAAATAAAAAAAATTAAAATAGAAAAAAAAAATGATTTTTTTAAAGAAAAAACAATAAAAACCATAAAGATAGGATTTATAGGAAAACCAAATGCAGGAAAATCAACTTTAATAAATTCACTAATTAAAGAAAAAAGATTAATTACAGAAAAACATCCTAATACTACTAGAGATTGTATTTCTATTCCTATAACCATTAAAAAAAAACAGAAATACAACCTAGTTGATACAGCAGGAATCTATAAAAGAAAAATTAATAAAAATAATTTAATTGAACAATTATCAATAAAAAAAAGTTATGAAACTATAAAAACAAGTAATATAATTATCTATTTAATAGATGCGAAAGAAAATATTACAAAACAAGATTTAAGAATAATCGATTATTCTCAAAAACTAGGAATTCCTACAATAATATTAGTTAATAAATGGGATTTGATAAAATTTAAAGAAAAAAAAATTTTCAAAAAAATAACATATTCTAGATTACAACATTTTCCTAATTTTTTCGTATATTTTATTTCAGCTTTATATAATATAAATGTAAATAAAATTTTTAATTTATGTTATAATTTGTTCTCTTCTTCTATAAAAAAAATCAATAGTTCTAAATTAACAAAATTAATGTATTCAGCTACTAAAAAACATTCACCTCCTTTAGTCAAAGGAAAAAAAATAAAATTAAATTTTGCTCATCCTGGAGGATATCAACCTCTTAGAATTATAATACATGGTAGTATGTTAGATAAATTAGATGAATCTTATAAAAAATATCTAAAAAATTTCTTTGAGTCAAAATTAAAAATAAAAAACTCCAGTATTATTTTTCATTTTAAAAATAAAAAAAATCCATATTTTTCAAAAAAATAAAATAATATAAAAAATAGTTCCTAAGAACTATTTTTTATTTTTCTTTTACATAATTTAATGAATAAAAAGGTATTCTTATTTCTAAATTTTCATTTCCTATTTTAGCTTGGCAAGCTAACCTACTAAATTCTGTCAACCCCCAAGCTTTATCTAATAAATCTTCTTCTTTTTCTTCCATAATAGATAATGAAGAAAAACCTTTTTCTACTATACAATGACAAGTACTACATGCACATGACTTTTCACAAGCATGATCTATATTGATATTATGGGACAAAGCAGTATCTAATATAGTTTCTCCAGATTTTACAAAAATTATTTTTCCTTTAGGTAATATTATTTTATGTGGTAAAAACACTATTTTAATCATTATTAAATTCCTTAAATATTACAAATACTTAAAAAAAATTACTTAAAAAAATTGTTTTTAATATTAATTGAATATATTAATATATTAATATTTTTTAAAAAAATAAAAAACTTCTATTTTAAAATATTGAAATCATCAATAGTATTAATGGTCATATTTTTTTTATTTTTGCTAATTTTATCTACTACACTAACATGTAGTAAACCGTCATTATCAATTTTAAAATTAATGAAAATTCTATTAATTCCAGCTAATTGAGGAGTTATTCCTGATAATGAAAAACAAAACAAAGAACGACAATCTTTTACCAATTTTCCTTCTCCTTGTAAAATATGTATTTTAATTGAAGTTTGGTTATCTTGAAAATTAGTAAAAATTTTAGTACATTCAGTTGGTAATTTTGTATTTTTTTTGATTATTTTTTCAACGATTCCTCCCATTACCTCAATTCCTAAAGATAAATGTAGTACATCAATTAATAAAAACTTCTTTTTTTTACTAATATTTCCTGAAAGATTCTCAGAATGAATAGCAGATCCTATTACAACTGCTTCTTCTGGATTAATAGAAGAAAGTGGTTTTTTTTTAAAAAATAATTCTATCTTTTTTTGAATTATAGGAATATGAGTAGAACCGCCTACTAATATAATTTCATTAATTTTATCTATTCGAATATCAACAGAAATTAATGCTCTTTTACAAATCATTAACGTTTTTTTTACTAATGGTTCAATTAATTTATTGAATTCATTTCTAGTAATTTCAATTAAAAAATTTTGAATTTTAAATGATACTTTTTTTTTAAAAGAAAGTTCTTTTTTTAAAAATTTTACTCTTGAAAATATTTTTTTTTTAATTTTTTCATTATCAATCAATAACTTAAAGTATTTTTTAAATATATATTCTATTAATAAAAAATCGAAATCATCTCCACCTAAATGAGAATTTCCAGTTGTCGTTAATACTTCAAAAACATCATTTTCTAATTTTAATAAAGAAAAATCAAAAGTTCCTCCTCCCAAATCATAAATTGCAACTAATTCTTTTTTTTTTAAATTACATCCATACGCAATAGCAGCCGAAGTAGGTTCATTTAGTAGTCGTACATTTGTTAATCCAGCTAAAAAAGCTGATTTTTTTATTTCTTTTCTTTGTTTGTTATCAAAATAAGCTGGAACAGTTATCACTGAATGATCAATTTCTCTATTAAATTGATTTATTACCCTTTTTTTCAATACCGATAGAATTTGACTAGTAATAGTAGAAATTTTTATAAATCCTTGTATTGTTTTAATACAAATTTCATTGTTACTGTCTTCTTTATAAGAATATGGTAGTTTAGGATATAAAATTTTTATTTTTTCTTTTGATAATCCTATTAATCTTTTGATAGAAAAAATTATATTTTCTTTGTTTCCTTTATAATTCTTTAATGCGTTCCAACCAACTAAGATTTTATTTTTTTCATATTTAACAACTGAAGGTAATAATTTTTGACCATTTTTATCTTTTAGTATTTTAATTTTATTAGAAGAAAATCTTGCTGCTAAAGAATTTGTTGTTCCTAAATCAAATCCAATACATAGTTTCTTTTTTAGAACAATTTTAGACATATAAATTCCTTAACTTTTAAATTATTTATTTAGGTATTTAATTTCTTCTATTGTAGAACATTTTATTCTTTTTAAAAAAAATAATTTTTCTAATATTTTTGAAGCTATTATCCAATCTTTATTTATAATTTTTTTTTCGATTTTATTTAAATAATAAAGAATTAAATTATCAATTTTTTTTAAAAAAAAACGTATTTTTTTTTCACTTTTATTAGAAGATCTTTTAAGAATTTCTAATTCTTCACATAATTTTATATGTTTTTTTAAAAAATCTAAATTATATTTATTATTTTTTTCTTTTTTTAGAATTAAATTATTCAAATATATAAGATATTCAGCTCTTTTTATAGGATCAATTAAAACTTGATATGCATGATTAATTTTAATAGATTTATTTATTATATTTATTTTTGTTTTTTTATCTTCATAAATATGAAAATCAGGATGATACTTCTTTTGAAGATTATAGAATCTTTCAGTTAGAATTTTTATATCTATTTGAAATGATATAGGTAAATTGAAAATGTCAAAATAATTTTTCATAATATTTAATCTTTTTAAGAAATTCTAAAAATCAGTGATTTCATAGTACTTGCATCTATGCAAGTAGTGAAAGCGATCCAATAGTACTTGCATCTATGCAAGTAGTGAAAGCGATCCAATAGTACTTGCATCTATTCGAGTAACAACAGTGATTTCATAGTACTTGCAT
>NZ_OZ060366.1:448272-526080 GCF_964058925.1 Buchnera aphidicola (Tetraneura ulmi) | reverse complement strand
ATTTCATAGTACTTGCATCTATGCAAGTAGTGAAAGCGATCCAATAGTACTTGCATCTATGCAAGTAGTGAAAGCGATCCAATAGTACTTGCATCTATGCAAGTAGTGAAAGCGATCCAATAGTACTTGCATCTATTCGAGTAACAACAGTGATTTCATAGTACTTGCATCTATGCAAGTAGTTAAAAAAAAATATGAAAAGATTTTTTTTAAGAAAGTTATTTAACAATTTTTAAATAATTTTATTTAAGAATTTTTATTGTATTAATTCAACTTTTTTTTATTAATTTTGAATTTATATAAAATTTATTCTATGTTAAGAAATTTAGTTATTTAAATTTATGATTTAGAATCAAATTGCTGATTTTGCTTTATTTTTTTGTTTTTATAATCTAAAATCGCTGCTTTAATTGCATCTTCTGCTAAAATGGAACAATGTATTTTAACAGGAGGTAATTCTAATTCTTGTGCTATATTAACATTTTTTATATTTTTAGCTTCTTTTAAAGATTTTCCTTTTACTAATTCAGTAACTAATGAACTAGCAGCAATAGCTGAACCACATCCGTATGTTTTAAATTTTGCATCTTCAATTATTCCTTCATCGTTGACTTTAATTTGTAATTTCATAACATCACCACAAGATGGTGAACCTACCAAACCATTTCCAATACTTATATCTTTATTTGAATTAATATCTTCTTCTGAAAAAGATCCTACATTTCTAGGGTTTTCATAGTGATCTATTACTTTCTTACTATATGACATTTTTTTTCCTAAATTAATTAATTATAATTTATTTATTCCATTTTATTGATTTTAGATCTATTCCTGATTTAAACATTTCCCACAATGGAGACAACTTACGCAAACGGATAATTGCAGAATGAACTGATTTAATTGTGTAATCAATTTCTTCTTCAGTAGTAAATTTACCGATAGAAAACCTAATCGAACTATGAGCAAGTTCATCTTTTACTCCCATAGATCGTAAAACATAAGAAGGTTCTAAACTAGTAGAAGTACAAGCTGAACCAGAAGAAACAGCTAAATTTTTTAGAGCCATAATCAAAGATTCTCCTTCTACGTAATTAAAACTTACATTTAAAATATGAGGAGAAGTATTTTTAAATTTTCCATTTAAATAAACTTCTTCTATGTTTTTTAAACCATCCCATAATCTATTTTTTAGAAAAGTTAGTTTTTCATATTCCATAGAAAAATTAATTTTTGCAAATCGGAAAGCTTCTCCCATTCCTACAATTTGATGAACAGGTAAAGTTCCAGATCGAATCCCTCTTTCATGACCACCTCCATGAATTTGAGCTGATAAACGTATTCTAGGACTACGACGATTTATATAAAGAGCTCCAATTCCCTTAGGTCCATATAATTTATGGCCTGAAAAAGACATTAATCCAATTTTTATTTCCTTTAAATTAATAGTAATTTTACCTATAGCTTGAGTTGCATCAACATGCAACACAATATTTTTTTTATTACATATATTTGATATTGCATCTATATTTTGTATTATTCCTGTTTCGTTATTTACAAACATAATCGAAACAAGAATTGTTTCTTTTGAGATTTTTTCTTCTATTTTTTTAGGATTGATTAAACCATCGGAATCAGGATCGATATATGTTACTTTAAAATTATTTTTTTCTAAAAATCTACAAGTATCTAATACAGATTTATGTTCTGTATTACTTGTTATGATATGTTTTCCTTTTTTTTGATAAAAATCACAATATCCTTTAATAGCTAAATTATTAGATTCTGTAGCTCCAGAAGTAAATATTATTTCTCTAGAATCTGCATTGATTAATTCAGCTATATTGTTTCTTGCTTCTTCAACAGACTCTTCGGCTCTCCATCCTAATATATGAGAACGTGATGATGCATTTCCAAAATCTCCTTCTAAAGTTAAATATTTTACCATTTTTTTTACTATTAATGGATCCATAGGTGTTGTTGCTGCATAATCTAAGTAGATTGGATTTTTATAACTCAATGTTTTCTCCTGTTTTTATAAAATATAGCGAAGTATTAATTTAAAAAGATATTTTGATTAAATTTAGTTAAATAATTTCTTCAAAGATAATTTGTTGTTGCATTCTTTTACGTAATCATTATATTATAAATCAACAAATTTTAAAAACTTTAAAAATTAATAGGGACATAGCTCAATAGGAAGAGTTTCGGTCTCCAAAACCGAAGGTTGGGGGTTCAATTCCCTCTGTCCCTGATATTAATGTGATTCTTATCCTTTTTTAATTCAAAAAAAATAAAAGTGATTTTTTTAAATATATAAAAAAAATATTTTTTTTATTAATTTACTTAAATTAATATCTTTAATAAAAAAAAATAGTTTTTTTACTTCTTTACAAGAAATCTTTTATTTCAATTCTTATATCAGATAGTCGTTATATATTTTCCAACAAAGAATAATAATGAGGGAAAATGCCAAGATATAGATCTTTTACTACTACACATGGAAAAAATATGACTGGAGCGAGGGCATTATGGAAAGCCACAGGGATGAAAGATTCAGATTTTACAAAACCAATTATAGCTGTTGTAAATTCTTTTACTGAATTTGTCCCTGGTCACATTCATTTAAAAAAACTAGGTTCATTAGTATCGAATGAAATAAAAATTTGCGGAGGTGTTGCTAAAGAATTTAATACAATAGCTATTGATGATGGAATTGCTATGGGTCATTCAGGTATGATGTATTCACTACCATCTAGAGAGTTAATTGCAGATTCAGTAGAATACATGATTAATGCACACTGTGTAGATGCTATGGTTTGTATATCGAATTGTGATAAAATTACTCCTGGAATGTTAATGGCTTCATTACGATTGAATATTCCAACTGTATTTGTTTCCGGTGGTCCTATGGAAGCTGGATTACAAAAAAATAAATCAAAAAAAATCAATTTAGTTGATGCAATTGAAATAAGTGCAAATTATACTGCAAATGACAATGATATTTCTGAAATGGAAGATTCTGCATGTCCTACTTGTGGATCTTGTTCAGGGTTGTTTACTGCTAATTCAATGAATTGTTTGACTGAAGTAATGGGATTATCATTACCTGGAAACGGAACATTATTAGCTACACATGAAAATAGAAAAAAATTATTTTTACAAGCAGGTCAAATTATTGTTCAATTAACTAAATCTTGGTACAAAGAAAATAATTCGAAAGTTTTACCTAGAAATATAGCATGCAAGTCTTCATTTGAAAATGCAATGAAAGTTGATATTGCAATGGGTGGTTCAACTAATACTGTTTTACATTTATTAGCTGCTGCAAAAGAGGGTAAAATAGATTTTAATTTTTCTGACATAGATCATTTATCTAAAAAAATTCCACACATTTGTAAAATTGCTCCTAGTAGTAAAAAATTTCATATGGAAGATATGCATAGAGCTGGAGGAGTTATTCGTATTTTAGGTGAATTAAACAAAGAAAATTTAATTGATACTTCTGTTAAAAATATTTTGGGAATGACTTTAAAAGAAACTCTAAAAATATATGATATTTCTCAAACAAAAAACAAAAATGTAATTGATATGTTTTTATCTGGTCCAGGAGGTTATAGAACGATAATTCCATTTTCTCAAAAATTTAAATGGAAATCATTAGATAATGATGTTAAAAAAGGATGTATACGTTCTGTTAAGAATTCATATAGCAAAGAAGGTGGTTTGGCAATTTTATTTGGAAATATAGCAAAAAATGGTTGTATCGTAAAAACAGCTGCTATAAAAAAGAATAATTATTTTTTTATAGGAAAGTCTAAAGTATACGACTCTCAAGAAGATGCTGTGTATGCTATATTAAATCATAAAATCAAATTTGGAGATGTAATCGTTATACGTTACGAGGGACCTAAGGGTGGTCCTGGAATGCAAGAAATGTTATATCCTACTACTTATTTAAAATCTATGAAATTAGATCAATATTGCGCTTTAATTACTGACGGAAGATTTTCAGGAGGAACATCTGGAATATCTATTGGACATGTTTCTCCAGAAGCTGCTGATGGCGGGGAAATTGCTTTAATAAGAGATGGAGATTTAATTAAAATTGACATTCCAAACAGAATTTTAAATTTAGAAATTTCAAAAAAAGAATTCTTAGATAGAAAAAAACAAGAAGATTCCAAGAAAAATAATTCATATTTTCCAAATAGGAAGAAAAGAATTATTTCTAATTCACTAAAAATTTATTCTTCATTAGTTACTAGTGCTGATAATGGAGCTGTAAGAGATGTTAAAAAATTAAACAAATTTTTAGAAAATTTTTAATTTTTAATCAATATTTTTTTATTAAGTCGTATTTTTTAAATATTATTTGAGAAAATTATGAAAAATTATTTCAATACTTTAAATTTTAGAAATAAATTAATAGAATTACAAAAATGTCGTTTTATTGATAAAAAAGAATTTTTAAATGGTTGTAATTATCTAAAAGGAAAAAAAATTGTTATTATAGGAGCTGGTTCTCAGGGTTTAAACCAAGGTTTAAATTTGAGAGATTCTGGATTAGATGTTTCTTTTGCACTTAAAAAAAAATCAATTGAAAATAAAAATAATTCTTGGGAAAAAGCTACAAAATTTGGTTTTTTAGTAGATTGTTATCAAAATCTTATACCAAACGCTGATGTAGTTATTAATTTAACCCCGGATAAACAACATTCAAATGTTATTAAAAATATACAGAGTTTAATGAAAAAAGGATCGTGTTTGGGTTACTCTCATGGATTTAATATCATAGAAATGGGTGAAAAAATTCGTTCAGACATTACTGTAATTATGGTAGCTCCAAAATGTCCTGGAACAGAAGTAAGAGAAGAATACAAAAGAGGTTTTGGAGTACCTACGTTAATAGCTGTACATAGTGAAAATAATATTAAGAAAAACGGGGAAGAAATAGCAAAAGCATGGGCTTATGCTTTAGGAAGTCATAGAGCTGGAGTATTGATTTCCTCTTTCTCAGCTGAAGTTAAATCAGATTTAATGGGAGAACAAACAATTTTATGTGGAATGTTACAATCGGGAAGTTTAGTATGTTTTGATTATTTAGTTGAACAAGGACACGATCCTTCTTATGCATGTCAATTAGTTCAATATGGATGGCAAGCTATCACTGAATCTTTAAAGTTTGGTGGTATTACTTTGATGTTGGATCGTACTACAAATTCTTCAAAAATTAGAATATGTGAATTATCTAAAAAAATAAAAAAATTTTTCAAACCCTTGTTTAGAGATCATATGGATAAAATAATTGAAGGATCTTTTTCTAAAAAAATGATAAAAGATTGGAATAATAAAGATAAATATTTACTCTTATCAAGAGAAAAAACAAAAAATTCTAATTTTGAAAATGCTAAATCTTATCGGGGTACTATATCAGAATCGAATTATTTTGAAAATTGTACTTTTATGTTAGCCCTTGTTAAGGCAGGTGTAGAATTATCTTTTGAAATAATGGTAGAAACAGGAATTCTTTCAGAATCAGCTTATTATGAATCTTTGCATGAACTACCATTAATTGCAAATACAATTGCAAGAAAAAGATTATATGAAATGAATTTAGTTATATCTGATACTGCAGAGTATGGAAATTATCTTTTTAGTGAAAAAGCAATTCCAATTTTAAAAAAAATTACAAAAGAATTGAAATATGGAGATTTAGGAAATAGTGTTCTAGATATTGAAATAGATAATTTTAATTTACATAAAATAAATAATGAAATATCTCAACATCCTGTTGAAATTATTGGAAAAAAATTAAGAAAACATATGATTGAAATGAAATCTATATATGAAGAAATAAAATAAGTTTTTTTTATTTTTTTTAAATAAAGATTTAAAAAAAATTTTTTCTAATAGTTAATAATTTTTAAAAAATATTTTTTTTAGTTAAAATTTTTTTATTTATTTTTTTATATTTAATAAAACAATAATTATTTGATGATTATTGTTTATAGAGTTTAAAAATAGTTTTTTAATTTTGTGAAAAATTTACAATAACAAATAAAAAAATGTTTTCAAAAAATAAAATTTTTTTTAGTTTTAGTTAAAGAATACAAACTAATTTAAAAAAAGTTTTAAAAACTTAAAAAAAATATTAAATTTTCAAAAAAGTTTTATAAAAAATTTTACAATCAAAAAGATAATTTATTTTTAAATTTATTAGATAAATATTAAAAAAAAATTAAAACAAATAATTAATTTAAAAATATTAGCATTGATCAATGTTATTAGAAGTTTTTCCAAATATTAGTTAAATATTTAATTTTTTTATAGGAATCATAAATATGAAAAAAAGTAGACTAATTGACTTAAGTGAAAATGAATTTGATAAATATCTAGATTCTAATAAAAATCAATTATTGATAATTGATTTTTGGGCAAAATGGTGTGCTCCATGTAAACAATTATCTCCTATTTTAGAAAGCGTTGCTAATGAATACACTGATAATGAAAATTTAATTTTCATAAAAATTGATATTGATGAAAACAAAAAAAATGCTCTGAAATATCAAATAAAGAGTATTCCAACATTATTGTTTATTCGTAATAAATCTATATTAAATAGAGTAAGTGGTTTAATATCTAAATTTAAAATAAAAGAATTAATTTCAAATTATTTAGTATAAAAATAATTTAAATTAAAATATAGCGGTTTTGTCTAATAAAAACCGCTGGATTTTTTTTATTTTAAAAGATATAATTAAAAATATTAAAAAAATATTTTTAAGTAATGATATATTAAATATTTTTACACATCACGATTTACTTCAAGTTTATTAAGAAATCCACAATCATGAATCTTACCGAGCTTAAAAATACTACAGTATCTGAGTTAATTGTTTTAGCTGAAAAAATAGGATTAGAAAATTTAGCACGTATGAGAAAACAAGATATTATTTTTTCTATTCTTAAACAACATGCAAAAAGTGGAGAAGATATTTTTGGAAATGGTGTTTTAGAAATATTACAGGATGGATTTGGTTTTTTGCGTTCATCAGATAGTTCTTATTTAGCTGGACCTGATGATATTTACGTTTCTCCTAGTCAAATACGTAGATTTAATTTAAGAACAGGTGATACTATATCTGGTAAAATAAGACCTCCAAAAGAAGGAGAAAGATATTTTGCATTATTGAAAGTGAATTTTGTAAATTATGACAAACCTGAAAATGCAAGAAGTAAAATTTTATTTGAAAATTTAACCCCATTACATGCAAATTCTCGTTTAAGAATGGAAAGAGGAAATGGATCTACGGAAGACCTTACTGCACGTGTTTTAGATCTTGCTTCTCCTATTGGGAGAGGACAAAGAGGTTTAATTGTTGCTCCACCAAAAGCGGGAAAAACTATACTTTTACAAAATATTGCGCAAAGTATAGCTTATAATCATCCAGATTGTGTTTTAATGGTTTTATTAATTGATGAACGCCCGGAAGAAGTGACTGAAATGCAACGTTTAGTCAAAGGAGAAGTTATTGCTTCTACGTTTGATGAACCTGCATCGAGACATGTTCAAGTATCTGAAATGGTTATAGAAAAAGCTAAAAGACTAGTAGAACATAAAAAAGATGTAATAATCTTATTAGATTCTATTACTCGTTTAGCAAGAGCTTATAATACTGTTGTTCCTGCATCAGGAAAAGTGTTAACAGGAGGTGTAGATGCAAATGCATTACATAGACCTAAACGTTTTTTTGGAGCTGCAAGAAATGTAGAAGAAGGAGGAAGTTTAACTATTATCGCTACTGCATTAATTGATACTGGTTCTAAAATGGATGAAGTAATATATGAAGAATTTAAAGGTACTGGAAATATGGAATTACCATTGTCTAGAAAAATTGCAGAAAAACGTGTATTTCCAGCAATTGATTATAATCGTTCTGGAACTAGAAAAGAAGAATTGTTAACAATTCCTGAAGAATTACAAAAAATGTGGATTTTAAGAAAAATAATTCATCCAATGGGAGAAATAGATGCTATGGAATTTTTAATTAATAAATTATCTATGACTAAAACAAATAGTGAATTTTTTGATATGATGAAGAGGTCTTAAAAAATATTAAAATATATTTGTTGATTTTATTTTAATAAATGGTTAAAATTTTTTTTAAATTAAATAATTTATGTTTATTTTATTATATGAAGTATACATAAATTATTTAAATATTATTATGAATAAAAAAAGAAATGAATGTTTCAATAAACACCCGTAGCTCAGTTGGATAGAGCAATACTTTCCGAAAGTATAGGTTTCACAGGTTCGAATCCTGTCGGGTGTAGATAATAATAGATAAGTAGTTATTTGTTTTCTTATAACTTTTGGTGACTATAGCTCAGCAGGTAGAGCTCTGGATTGTGGTTCCAGTGGTCATGGGTTCGATTCCCATTAGTCACCCAAAAAATTATTTTTTTACTTTTTTAAATTTTATAAAGAGAGTATATTATTAAATACGGCGAATAGCGCAGCTTGGTAGCGCAACTGGTTTGGGACCAGTGGGTCAGAGGTTCAAATCCTCTTTCGCCGAAAAGTATTTATTTAATAAGTTGTTAATGGTTTTTTATTTAGTGAAATTTAATGTTAAGTAGATTTTTTAAAATATATTTTTTAAAAATTAGAAAAATAAAAATGTTCTTTAAATATTTAATAGGTTTTTAAAAATATTTTTAGATTAAAATTCTTAATTTTTATTTTTTTAAAAATTTTTTTAAAAATTTAATTTTTTATTAATTTTAATATATTTCTTTAAAAATATTTTCATTACATTTATTTAAAAATTGTTTTTCTATAATCCTCCAGAAATTCTTTTTAGTTTTTTTACATATCCAAGAATGACTAATAGAATTAAATTGAAAATGATAACCATTAATTTCAGTAGCAAGCCAAATTTCTTTTAATGACGATTGTTTATTAATTAATATAAAGTTTTTATTTTTGAAAGTTATTGTAAATACTTCGTTATTATATTGGTAATCAATGTCACTATTTTTGCAATCATCTAATATATTTTCTAATTTAGACAATAATTCTTCTACTAAATTAATATAAGTAGAATATGTTATTTCATTTTTTTTCATATGATTAATATTTTATGTTGTTTTTAAATATTTATATTAACATTTAAAACTAGGATATTAAATGAATAAAAAAAAATCAATAAAAAAAATTTTTTTTTCTAAAATGGAATCATTAGGAAACGATTTTATGGTTGTAGATATGACTTTTAAAAAATATCATTTTTCTACCAATGAAATAGTTCATTTATCAAATAGGAATTATGGAGTAGGTTTTGATCAATTACTGTTAATAGAAAAATCAAAATTAAATAATATTGATTTTTTTTATCGGATTTTTAATGCTAATGGAGAAGAAGTAGAACAATGTGGTAATGGAGTTCGTTGTTTTTGTTTTTTTTTATACAAAAAGAAAATAATAAAAAAAAGAATTATTTCTGTAATGACATCAAAAATAAAAATGATTTGTAAAATATTAGACAATTTTGAAATATTAGTCAATATGGGTAAACCTAATTTTATCCCAAAAAAAATTCCTTTTTTAGCTAATGAAGAGAAAAAAATATATTCATTAAAAATATTTGAAGAAAAAGTGTATTTTAGTGTTGTTTCGATAGGTAATCCTCATTGTGTTTTAATAGTAAATGAAATAGATACATATAATGTAAAGAAAATAGGATCAATTTTAGAAAAACATAATTTGTTTCCTAATAAAGTAAATGTAGGGTTTTTTCAAATATTATCTCGGAATAAAATTATTTTAAGAGTTTATGAAAGAGGTGTTGGAGAAACTAAATCATGTGGAAGTGGAGCTTGTGCTGCTGTAGCTGTTGGAATTATTAGAGGTTTGTTGGATTCTAAAGTATCAGTAATCTTAGAGGGAGGAGTAATAAAAATTTTTTGGAAGGGTTTAGGTCATTCTCTTTTTATGTCTGGTCCAGCAAATCATGTTTATGATGGTTTAATATATTTATAAAAAAATAAAAATTTTTATTTTTTAGTGTTATCTGTCAACCAATTCAATTAATTTTGATTTATTTAAAAATATATATCAAAGAAAAATTGTAAGGAGTTTTTTTTTAATGAATTTTATGAAATTTAAAAATTTTTTTTTTAGTTTTATAAAAAAGAAATCAATAGAAAATATTTTTTTTAAGTCTAATTCTGTGTCTAGTAAAAAAAAAAATTTATTAGTAGAGGAACAATTGAATTTAAGTCATTAATAATTGCTTGTTTTGCAGCTAGTTTACCTACTTTTGCAATACTATATTCAGTACAGCCGATTTTTCCTATTTTATCAAAAACCTTTCATTTAAATCCTTTATCAACTAGTTATTCCTTGTCAGCAACAACTATTTCAATGGCTTTTTCTGTATTATTAATCCCACCACTATCAGATAGATTTGGAAGAAAAATTATCATAACTATTTCATTATTTCTAGCTTCAATTTTTACGATTATTTTTTCTTTTATGAAAGTTTGGAAATGGATGATCATTATGAGAATTTTAACAGGTATTTCTTTAAGTGGAGTAACAGGGATTATGTTAACTTATCTTAGCGAAGAAATAAACCCTAAAGAATTATCTTTTGTTATTGGATTATGTATTAGCGGAAATACGATAGGTGGTTTTTTAGGAAGATCAACAACAAGTATTTTATCTAATTTTTTTTCTTGGAATGTGGCTTTATTAGTTATTGGATTGTTTTCTTTTTTTAGTACTATGTTATTTTTATTTTTACTTCCTGTTTCAAATAATTTGAATTATAAAAAAATTAATATAAAGAATTTTTTTTATTCTTTTATAAAAAAATATAAAGATCCTGTTCTAGTAAGATTACTTTTCATAAGTTTTTTTTTAATAGGGGGGTTTATTATAGTATTTAATTATATTGTATATAGATTGACAGATTTTCCATTTTTGTTGAGTCAAAATATAATATTTTTTCTTTCTTTTATATATCTTGTTGGAATTTACACTTCTCCTTTTGCAGGTATATCAATAAATAAATATGGTCGTTTTTTAGTTTTAAATACTGCAATTTTGATGATGATATTAGGACTATTAATGACTCAGTTTAATATTTTGTTTTTTATTTTTTTAGGACTTGTTTTATTTGCAGGAGGATTTTTTGCTGCTCATTCTACTATTAGTAGTTGGATAAGTAGTCATTCAAATTTTGATTCTAGTTATGCATTATCTCTTCATTCTTTTTTTTATTATTTAGGAGTTAGTCTTTTTGGTAGTATTGGAGGTTTTTTTTGGTTATTTTTCAATTGGTTAGGGATTTCTATTTTTGTATTATTTTTATTATTATTATCTATTTTATTTTTATTTAATTTAGAAAAAAAATATGTAAAGTTAATATAACTAATAAAAAATTTTAAAAAACGGTTACATATTTTTTTAAAATTAATTGTTTCAATTACTTTTTTAAAATTTGTATGAATAATTTAATTTTATTGTTTTTTATTAATTTAAATTTTTTTTAGAAGATTAATAATATTTAAAGTTTAATCTATTATTTTTTTGAAACATATTTTTTAAATATATATTAAAAAAAATTAAATTTTTTTGTTAATAGTAAAATTTATTTCTTTTGAATATTTATTATATATACTATTAGTTTTTAAAAAAGGGTTTTATATATAAAAATACTATATTTAATATTCCTTTTAGAACCTTGACTAAATAAGTAAATTGAAGTAAAAAAGAGATTATAAAGATCTATAAAAATAGGATCAATAATAAATATGTCATCAATTATACCTGATAATAATAATATAAGAAGATTAATAGATAATACAAATGATTTTAGTAATTCTTCTTCTAAAATAAATAAAGAAAGATTAATAAGAGAAGGAAACAATAAAACTAATAATATAGAACATAAATCCAATTCTTCAGTTATTTTAGAAGATAATTTTATTCCTTCTAACAATTCATTGGTTTATTCTGAAAAAAATTCAAAAAATAAACCGAACAATGAAAAATTTAATTCTAATGATGTTACTCTAAATTTAGAAAATTTTTTAATTCATTTTAATTCGTTTTTTTCTAAAGATCTAATAAAAAAAGGTGTTAATAATATTTTTGACAGTATTATTAATACTAATTTTATTAAAAATACTGATTTTTTAAAAGATTTAGATTTTAAAAATTTTGAAAAAATAAACGATCAAAAAGTTGTTAGTGATAACAATTCTTCTAAAAATATTGATAATAATTCTTCTAAAAACATTGATAAACCAGTTTTTCATGCTGATTTTGATGTTTTATCACACAATAATTCTTCTGTTAATAAGAAAAATAAAATTTTAAATAGTAAAAATCAAAAAGAAAAAGTGGAGAATAATAAAAATCTTGTTTCAAACGATAAAAAAGAAGAAAAAAAAATCAATTATCATACTGAATATGATGTTTTTTTAAAAGACCATATTACATTTGAAGAAATTCAAAATTATGTAGATAATCGTCATAGAAATAAAGTAGGCAGAAACAGAAATGATGCTGAAAAAAATAAATCAATTAATAATGTACCTACTAGTTATTCATTTTCTAAATATCATAATGACAAAGATTTAACAGATGTTCAAAATTATTTTTTAGATAAGAATTCTAGTTTTAATACAGAAAATGGTTATTTACCTTCTTTTTCATTTGGAAACCCTGGTGAAATTAGTTGGAAAGGACTTCGTTCTATAAATGTTTCAAAAGATAATTTAGACTATTCTAAAAAATTATATGAAAGATACCAAGATCTAAAAGGTACTAGTTCATTGGTTCCTGGATTTATGAGTGATTATCAGGATGTAGATTTAAAGGTTAGTCATTATTTAGTTCCAAACAATACGAGAGAAGAATTATTTGAAAAATTTAAAAAATTACTTCCTGATTTGGAAACAAGACAATTAGTATCAACATATGCTAATCAAAAAATATTGGAACCTGCATATTTGAAATTAACAAACTTCGCTCCTGGTTTATTTCGTTATCCTCCGAAAAACATTTCTTTTTCTTATGAAGTTGAACCTACTCATCATGGTTTTTTAAGATTAACTGTTACAAATACAACTAAGTTACATATTATTAATTCGAATAATGAAGATAAAGATTTAACATTAGGTGTAAGAGCATCAGTAATGTTAAATAAAAATAGAGTACCGTATATAAAATTTTTATATTATTTACAAAAGTAAACAAATATTTTTTTTATCTAATCTTTTAGATAAATTTTATACAAAAATATAAAAATTTTTGTATTTTAAAAAAATCATAGTTCGATTTTTTGCGAACTATGATCTTTTTTTAAAAAAGATATTTATCTAGTATTTTTTATTTAAATTTAAAATTTAATAAGATGAAATTTAATAAGATAATTTTATGAATGTTTTTTTAAAAAAATTAAAAAAAAGAGCTGATATCATATCAAATATACGAAATTTTTTTTTGGAATTAGATGTTTTAGAAGTAGAAACTCCTACAATTTCTAATTATAGAACTACTGAAGTTCATTTAAAATCTTTTAAAACTTTTTTGGTTTCTGAAATAGAAAAAAAATATTCTTATAAATCAAGAAAAAAAATGTGGTTGATAACTAGTCCAGAATATCATATGAAACGTATGATTGCGAAAGGTAGTGGGGCAATATATCAAATCTGTCATAGTTTTAGAAATGGAGAAATTGGGAATTATCATAATCCAGAATTCACCATTCTAGAATGGTATAGACCAGAATACAATATGTTTGATTTAATTGAAGAAGTGGTTTCTTTTCTTAAAATAATTTTAGGTTGTAAATTTGTAGAAAAAATTTCTTATAGAGATGTTTATTTTAATGTTGTTGGAATTGATCCTTTATTTGCTTCAAAAAAGGATTTAATTGAAAAATCTAAATATTTTGGAATTCAAAATGATATTATTTTTTCGAATATTAAATTAAAAAACGAAATTGAAATTAATAATTATTTATTAGAATTGATCTTTTCATTAGCTGTAGAACCTATAATTGGTATGAATAATCCATTAATAGTATATCATTATCCTGCTTTACAATCTCAAAATTCAATTATAAATTCTGATGATTCTAGATTGTCTAATAGATTCGAGGTTTTTTTTAAAGGTTTAGAATTAGGAAATGGTTGTGAAGAATTAATTAATTTCGATAATCAGAAAAAAATTTTCGAAAATCATAATAATTTTAGAAAAAAATTAGGATTATCTGTTTACCCGATTGATGAATTTTTTGTTAATTCACTTAAGAAAATTAATTTTTTATATTCTGGTATTGCTATTGGAATAGATAGATTAATTATGGTTGCTACAAAATCAAAAAATATAAATGATGTTCTTACCTTTCCGATTAAAAGTAGTTAATTTTTATTTTTTAAAATATAAGAAAATATAAATTTATTTAATTTTTTGATTTTTTCAAAAAAGAATAATTTATTTATTTTAAATTTATTTTTTTTAATAATTACTTTACCAATAATTTTCTGTAGTTATTTGACCTGGTTTTTTTATTAAATTTTTTTTTAATTTTTTTTCTTCTTGTAATATTTTTTTTGTCTCTCTAACCATATTTGGATTACCACATAGCATTACATGTGAATTTTTTGAATTTATTTTTATTCCAATCTTTTCTTCTAATAGATTATTTTTAATTAATTTAGGTATTCTTTCTCTAAAATATGTTTTATTAGAAGATTTACTTCTACTTACAATTGTTATTATTTTTATTTTTCCTTTATTTTTTTTTTTTATTTTTTTTAAAAATGGTAAATAGATTAAGTCACTTTCATATCTTACTGCATTTACAAAAATAATTTTTTCAAATTTTTTTTTCCAAGAATGATCTTGTAATATAGATATATATGGACCAATACCTGTACCTGTTGAAATCATCCATAAATTTTTACAACTTTGAATATTTTCTAATGTAAAAAAACCAAATGAATTTTTGCTAATTAAAATTTTTTCTGAAGGTTTTAAATTATATAAATAATTAGTAAGTTTTCCATTTGGGATTAATAAAATATAAAATTCTAAATTTTTTTTTCCTGGAGGATTAACAAAAGAATAAGCTCTTTGTATAGATATTTTATTTTTTTTATTCAAAATAGCTAATTTGGTAAATTGTCCTGCTAAAAAAGGATCAATAGAAGCATGAACAATTAAAGTGAATAATTTTTCGTTCCATTTTTTTATTTTATGTATTTCCCCAATTATCCAATTCATTTTTTTCTCTTTTTTTAATTTTATTAATTACCTATCTTTTTATTTTGAAGATAGGTAAAAAACGTTTTAAAGTATTTATTAATTATTTTTAACATTTAAGATTTATAAAATAAATCTACTCAAATCTTTATTATAAACCAATTTATTTAAATGTTTACCTACATAGGATGGATCTATTTTAATTTCTTCTGAATTATATTTTTCAAATCCATAAAAAGAAATATCTTCCATTAATTTTTCTAAAATTGTATGTAATCTTCTGGCTCCTATGTTTTCCATAGATTCATTTACTTTCCAAGCTGCTTCTGCAATAGCTCTTATACCTTCTTTAGTAAAATTAATATTTATTCCTTCAGTTTTTAAAAGTGCTTTATATTGAACTGTAATAGAAGCATTAGGTTCTGTTAATATTCTTTCAAAATCTTCTATTGTTAATACTTTTAATTCAACTCTGATAGGAAGACGTCCTTGTAATTCTGGAATTAGATCTGCTGGAGTTGCAGTTTGAAATGCTCCAGAAGCAATGAATAAAATATGGTCAGTTTTTACCATTCCATGTTTTGTAGAAACGGTACAACCTTCTACTAGAGGGAGCAAATCTCGTTGTACTCCTTCTCTTGAAACATCTGTTCCACTGGATGAAGAATTACCTCTTTTACATACTTTATCTATTTCATCTATAAATACAATTCCATGTTGTTCTACCGCGTTAATTGCTTTTTGTTTTATATCTTCTAAATTAATAAGTTTAGCGGCTTCTTCATCTGTTAATAATTTCATTGCGTCTTTAATTTTTAGTTTTCTTCTGTTTTTTTTCCTTCCATTTAAATTTTGAAATAAAGATTGTAATTGATTAGTTAGTTCTTCCATTCCAGGAGGAGCCATTATTTCAACCCCTACAGGCATTGCTGCAACATTAATTTCTATTTCTTTATCTTTTAATTTTCCTTCTTGTAGTTTTTTTCTAAATAGTTGTATTGTAGATTCTGGTTTTTTTTCGGATTTATCTTCTTCCCAATTTTTTTTTGGTAAAGGTACAAGAACATCTAATATTCTTTCTTCAGCTAATTTTTTTGCTTTTTTTTTATTTTTTTTAATTTCCTGCATTCGAATCATTTTTATAGCTGAATCGGTTAAATCTCTAATTATTGAATCTACTTCTTTTCCAACATAGCCTATTTCAGTAAATTTAGTTGCTTCTACTTTAATAAAAGGTGCATTGGCTAATTTTGCTAGTCTTCTAGCAATTTCTGTTTTACCAACTCCAGTTGGTCCTATCATTAGTATGTTTTTAGGAGTAATTTCATTTTTTAGTTCGTCGTTTAATTGCATACGACGCCATCTATTTCGAAGTGCAATTGATACTGCTCGTTTTGCAGTTTCTTGACCAATGATATATTTATTAAGTTCTTTAACAATTTCTCTAGGAGTCATTTCAGACATAGAGTGATCCTTACTTTTCTGAAGGTAATTCTTTAATAAGAATATTGTGATTTGTATATATGCAAATGTTTGCAGCAATATTTAGTGATTTTTTTACTATATCAACTGGTTCTAAATTCGTGTTATCTAATAATGCACGTGCAGCTGCTTGTGCGTATGATCCTCCAGATCCTATAGCAATTAAATCGTCTTCTGGTTGTATAACATCTCCATTTCCCGTTATGATTAGTGAGTTTTTATTATCGGCAACAGCAAGAAGTGCTTCTAATTTTCGTAGAATTCTATCACTTCTCCAATCTTTTGCTAGTTCTATTGCTGATCTTTTAATTTGACCTTGGTACATTTCTAGTTTTTGTTCGAAAAGTTCAAATAAAGTAAAAGCATCAGCTGTTCCACCAGCAAAACCTGCAATTATTTTATTATGATAAAGAGATCTTATTTTTTTTACATTACTTTTCATAATTGTGTTGCCCAAAGTAGCTTGACCATCACCACCGATAACTACTTTTTTATTTTTTCTAAGACTTAGAATTGTTGTCATAAATAAGATTTCTTTAAGTTTTTTTATAAGTGGTTTTTAGCTGATTTTTTTTAAAATAAAATTTAGTAATAAAATATAATTAAAAATTATTTTTTTTATTTCTTTTTTTTAATTTTTTATATTATTTTTTTTTTTTTAAGTTATAATTTTATTTAGATTATAAAATTCAATCAATTTATTTTTCTAGATTTTATTTTTAAAAAAAAAGAAAAATTTTATTGTTTTCGTTTTATAAATTTATTTAAAAAAAAACAATAATTTTTATTTTAATTTTTAATTTAAAGGATTCTTAATGAAAAAAAAGATTCATCCAAATTATAGTGAAATTACGGCTTTTTGTTCTTGTGGTAATAAAAGAAAAATTTTTTCTACAATTGGGAAAAATATTCATTTAGATGTTTGTTCGGAGTGTCATCCATTTTACACCGGAAAACAAAGAAATGCTGATACAGGAGGTAGAATTGAAAAATTTAATAAAAAATTTAATTTTTTATAAATTTTAAAAATTTTTTAAATTTTTTTAGCGGGGAACGAGATTCGAACTCGCGACTTCAACCTTGGCAAGGTTGTACTCTACCAACTGAGTTATCCCCGCATGGATAGTAAATAAACATTATATGTTAGACAGTTTTTTTTTGCAAGATCGGTTTCTTCAAAGATTTTATTTAATTAAATTAAAATTGAATTAAAATTTAAAAAAATTTTTTCGATAGAATTTTAATTCTTCTATGGATTCGTGAATATCGATTAATGCTGAATGTATATTCTTTTTTTTGATTCTTATTTTATTTTTCCATCGAAACATTAGTTCTTTAATTGTACTAACATCAATATGTCTATAATGGAAATATTTTTCTAGTTTTGGCATGTATTTAAATAAAAATCTTCTGTCTTGTGAAACAGTATTTCCACATATTGGAGATGCATTTTTAGGCACCCATTTTTTTAAAAATTTAATAGTTAAATTTTCTGCTTGATTTTCATTAAAAGAACTGTTTAAAACTCTTTTTATTAATCCATTTTTTTTATGTATTTTAAAAATTGATTTTTTCATTTTTTTAATTTCTTTTTTTTTTTGAAAAATAGGAATTAATGGTCCTTCTTCTATTATTTTTAATTTACAATTAGTTATTACAGTTGCTATTTCAAGTATTTTATTTTTTTCTGGATTTAATCCAGTCATTTCTAAATCTATCCAAATTAAATTATTTTTATTAATTTTCATTTTTTAAAAATTTTTATATATATTTTAAATATATATTATATTGGATATATATATTTTTAGTAGAAAAAGTTTTTTTATATTTTTTTATATATGTAGGAAATTATTTTTTTAAAAAAGAAGTAAATAAAAAAATATTCTTAATTAAATTTAATAGAAATTAATTATTTGATTTTTATAATTTTTAAAAAAAATAATTTATTATTTTTATATTTTAATAGGAATATTAAAGTTTTTATTTATAGAAAAGATAATATTTATTATGATTTATAAATATTTTTTTTATAGTATTTATTCAATTAAGTTTAGAATGATTTTTTTAATATTTTTTAAAAAAAAACTCTAAAATTTAAGTATTTTTTAATATGTATATATATTTTTTGAGATAATATTTTTTTAGAGTAAAATTTTTTAATCTATGTAAATTTAATTTAAAGATTTTAAATTTTAAAAATATTTATTATTTTTTAATAAAAATTATTATAATTTCTTTTAAAATTAATGATAAAATTTATTTATAGAAAAAAATTCTTAAATAACATAATTTTATATAATTAAAAAAATTATTTTTTTGTTCTTTAAGAGATATATTTTTAAAAATATTTTAGTGAGAATTAAAAATATGAAATATATTGATCCTGTTTCTACTCAGTCATGGAAAAATTTAAAATTACATTTTAATGAAATAAAAAATGTTCATTTAAAAGATTTTTTTAAAACTGATACATCTCGTTTTAATAATTTCTCTTTTTTTTTCAAAAACAAAATGTTAATAGATTTTTCTAAAAATAGAATTACAAGGTGTACAATCAATTATTTATTACAGTTAGCTAGAGAAATGAATTTAGAAGAAGAAATTCAATCGATGTTTAGTGGTAAAAAGATTAATTATACGGAAAATAGATCTGTATTACATGTTTTGTTGAGAAATAGAAACAAAAAAACAATTTTAGTTAATGGAGAAAATATTGTTTCTAAAGTTAATTATGTTTTAGAAAAAATGAAAAATTTTTCAGAAAAAGTTATTTCAGGTGAAATAAAAGGATATACAGGGAAAACAATAACAGATATAGTAAATATTGGCATAGGAGGATCTAGTTTAGGACCTAATATGGTTATAGAAGCTTTATCTCCATATAAAAATCATTTGAATATACATTTTGTATCAAATATAGATGGAACACATATTAATCAAGTTTTAAAAAAAATAAATTCAAAGACTACATTGTTTTTAGTAGCGTCTAAAACGTTTACTACAGAAGAAACAATGATAAATGCTTATACAGCAAGAAATTGGTTTTTAGAAAAAACAGGAAATATTCAATTTGTTAAAAAACATTTCATAGCATTGTCAATGAATTTTTTAGAAGTTAAAAAATTTGGAATTATTAAAGATTATTACTTTGAATTTTGGGATTGGGTTGGAGGACGTTATTCTTTATGGTCGTCAATTGGACTTAGTATTATTCTTTCTATTGGTTTTAAAAATTTTGTTGACTTATTATCTGGTGCAAATGATATGGATCAACATTTTTTAAATTCAGACTTAGAGGATAATATACCTGTAATATTAGCTTTGATTAGTATTTGGTATAATAATTTTTTTAAATTTGAAACAGAAGCTATTTTTGCTTATGATCAAAATTTGAATAAGTTAGCTACGTATTTACAGCAATTGAATATGGAATCTAATGGTAAATCAGTAAGTAGGAATGGAATTAAAGTAAATTGGGAGACAGGTCCAATTATTTGGGGAGAAGCTGGAACTAATGGACAACATGCATTTTATCAATTAATGCATCAAGGAACTAAAATAATTCCATCGGATTTTATTGCTGCAGTAAATACACATGATAAATTATATGATCATCATAAAAGATTGTTTTCACATTTTTTAGCTCAAACTAAATCTTTAGCTTTTGGTAAATCTATTGAAGAATTAAAAGAAAATTTTTTAAATGAAAAAATGGAAACAAAAGAAATAGAAAAAATTGTTCCATTTCGTATTTTTGAAGGAAACAGACCTTCTAATTCTTTTTTATTTGAAAAGATAACTCCTTACAATTTAGGATTGCTATTGTCTGTTTATGAACATAAAGTTTTTACACAAGGAATAATATTTAATATTTTTAGTTTTGATCAATGGGGTGTTGAACTAGGAAAGAAAGCAGCAAATAATATTTTTAGTATTTTAAAAGAAAATAAAGCTTTTAATGCTATTAGTTATGACTCTTCTACTAGAAATTTAATTAATGCATATTATTCTTGGATTAAATAAGTTTTTTAAAATTTATTTTTTTTAAATATTTAAAATAATTTTTAAAAAGAACAATTAAAATAATATTTATTTTTTAAATATTAATATATTTAGTTTTTTATTTTTTGATTTTTAAATTTTTTAGTTTTTCAAAATGTGAATAGTTTTTTTATAATTTTATTTTCTAAAAATTAAATTAATTTATTATATTTTAAAATACATTTTTAAATCCAAAGAATTATGTAATTAATTTTTTAAATTCAAAATATTTATTGTTGTTTTAAATAATATAAACAGTTGTATTTAATCATATTATTGTAAAACTTATTTAAAATATTTTTTAAAGAATTTTAAACTTTTTTTTGAGAATAATAAAGAATTTTATGGAGATAACAGATAAAAAAAAATTACCAATTGTTGTATTTCTTATGGGAACTACAGCTAGTGGAAAAAGTGAATTAGCAATTCAGTTATCTAATTTATTTCCCTGTGATATTATTAGTGTTGATTCAGCTTTGATTTATAGAGGAATGAATATTGGTACAGATAAACCAGATTCTAAAACATTATTGAGTTATCCTCATAAATTAATTAATATTCGTGATCCAATAGATATTTATACAATAGAAAATTTTAGACAAGACGCTTTAAGAGAAATAGAAAGATCGATTTTTTTTAGGCATCGAATTCCTATTTTAATTGGTGGAACGATGCTATATTATAAAGTTTTATTACATGGTTTATCTTCTCTTCCTATTTCAAATTATTCTTTAAAAAGAGATAGTAATGCTAAATTAAATTCTTTATATTCATATGAATATTTGAAATCTATTGACCCTATATCAGCTAGCAGAATTCATAAAAATGATAAAAAAAGAATATTTCGTGCTATTGAAGTTTTTTTAAAATCTAAAAAAACTTTAAGTAACTTATATTCCAATGTTATACCTTATAATTTTCCATATACTGTTTTACAATTTTTTTTATATCCATTTAATAAAAGTTTATTATATTATAGAATTGAATCTCGTTTTAAAAAAATGTTAGATCAAGGTTTTGAATTAGAATTTGAAAAACTTTTTTTTAGAGGTGATTTAAATTCTAATTTACCTTCGATGAAGTGTATTGGATATAGACAAATGTGGAAATATTTTTTAAAAGAAATTACATATGACGAAATGATTAATAGTTCAATAATTTCTACTAAGAGATTAGTTAAAAAGCAAATTACTTGGTCTAAAAAATGGAAAGATTTGTTTTTTTTAAACAGTGGTGATTTTTTAAATTCTTTAAATTTTATTCAAAAAACTATTAGTAGAATAATTAAAAAATAAAAAAATTTTTTTAATTTTTATTTTTTATGAAAAATATTTTTTATAAAAAATATTTATCTTTAAAGTTTAAAATAAAATTGATGTTTGTAAAATTTGAATTATAAAAAATTGATTTTTTAGAAAAAAATTTTAATTATTTTTTTAATTTTTATTAAAATTTTATATGAAAATTAATTTATTATTAATAGAATTTTGTAAAAAAAAAATAGAATTTTTTTTTAATTTTTAATTTTTTTAGAAAAAATTTTATAAATTCTAGTTTTTTTAAAGTTTTTTTTAAAATTGATACTTCAAAAAGTATATTTTATATAGATTTTTAGTTTTTGTAGTTATAAGATATATTAGTTTTTTTAGTGGAAAATAAATATTTTTTTGAATTTTACAAATTAATAAAGTTATATATTTAAAAATTTTTATTTAAATTAAATAAAAATTTTTTATTAGAAAACTTTTTTTAGAAAAAATGGTTTTTAAAAATATAAATTTTATTTTTGGAATTTAGTTAAAAATTAATAGTTTTCATTATTAAATTAATTTAATTTTAGTTTTATATTTTAAAAATATTTTTTTTATACATAGAAAAATATTTTTATATAATATATAAATTAGGAAATTTAAATTATGGGAAAAAATATCATAGTTTTAGGTACTCAATGGGGAGATGAAGGAAAAGGAAAAATAATTGATTTATTATCAAATAGAGTTAATTATATTGTTCGTTATCAAGGTGGTCATAATGCAGGTCATACTTTGGTTGTGAATGGAAAAAAAATTGTTTTGCATTTGATACCATCTGGTATTTTAAGAAAAAATATAACAGGAATTTTAGGAAATGGTGTAGTAATTTCACCATATGTTTTTTTAAATGAAGTAAATATGTTAGAAAAAAAAGGATATTTTATAAAAAATCGTATAAAAATTTCAAATTCTTCTTTTTTGTTATTGAAATATCATGAGTTAATGGATATCTTTAGAGAAGAGCAATTAAAAAAAAAGAGTGACAATGACTTTTATATTGGAACTACTTGTCGTGGAATAGGACCTGCTTATGAAGATAAAATAGCAAGGAGAGGAATTAGGATTAGTGATTTAAACCATATGGATTTATTAATTTCAAAATTACATAGAAATTTAGATTTCTACAATTTTTTGTTTAGAAAATATTATAAAAAACCCATTATTGAATTTGATTCTGTTATGAAAGAAATTTTAGATACAAGAAATGAATTGTTAAAAATGGCAACAGATATTTCAACAATCTTAATTGATGCTAATAAAAAAAATAAAAACGTAATTTTTGAAGGTGCTCAAGGAACTTTTCTTGATATTGATCATGGGACTTATCCATATGTTACTTCTTCTAATAGTACGTCTGGTGGAGCATCTACTGGATCTGGAATAGGACCTAGATCTTTTGATTATATATTAGGAGTTACTAAATGTTATTTAACTCGAGTTGGATCAGGTCCATTTTTAACTGAACAATTAAATGAAATAGATTCTCATTTTTTTAAATTTGGTAAAGAGTTAGGTTCTAGTACAGGTAGAAGACGTAGAACTGGATGGTTAGATTTACCATTGTTAAGAAAATCTATACAAGTTAATTCTATATCTTCTTTATGTTTAACTAAATTAGATGTGTTAGATGGTTTAAAAAATATAAAAATTTGTGTTTCTTATAGATCTTTAAAAAATAATAAAAAATTTCATGAAGTTCCTGATCATTATAAAGATTGGGAAGATTTAGAACCTATATATGAAATTTTACCAGGTTGGAATGATCGTACAAAAGGAATTAAATTATTTTCTTTATTACCAAAGAATGCTCAAAATTATATTCGTATAATTGAAGAATTAGTAAAAATTCCAATAGATATAATTTCTACTGGACCAGATAGATTAGATACTATTTTTTTAAGATCTTTTTTAAATAAATTAATATAATTTATAAAAAATAATTTTCGTATATTTTAAATGATAATTATTAGGAGATAATAGTATGATGGTAGATATCTACCAAAAAAAGAATAAAAAAGAATGTAATTCAAATTCAAATAGTCGCTTTAATTCTTTTTTAGATTTAAATAGTTCAAATAAAAATAGAATAAAAAAAAAACAGTAATATATTTAAAAAAATTTTCAAAAAAAAAGAAATTATTTATTAATAAAATAACTAAATTTTTAAAAAAAAATAAAAAATCAAGTTTATTTGTAGAATCTAATTCTGATTTTTTTAGATCTTTGAATATTTTTGTTGGGAAAATTATAGGTAATCGAGATGGTTATGGGTTTCTTAGAATTGATTCTTTAGAAAAAGACGTTTGGGTTTCTGTAAATCAGATGAAAAAATGTATACATGGAGATATAGTTTTATCTTTTATTAAATTAGACAAAAATAAAAAAAATAGATTACAAGCTGTTATATTTTTTATTTTAAAAAAAAATAATTCTTTAATAGTTGGAAGATGTTCTATTAAACATAATAATTTATTATATTTTATTCCAAATGATGATCGTTATTCTTTTAAAATAAGAATTAAAAAATATTCGATTGAAAAAAAAATTATATCGAATCGTACGATTATTTCTGTTAGATTGATTAAAAGGCCTAAAAATAATTTAGAAGCAGTTGGAGAAATTGTTGAAGTTTTTGGTGAAAAAAAATCCACTGATTTATCGATTGAAATTTCTTTGAAAACTCATTCAATTCCTTTTTTATGGAGTAAAAAGATATTTTTAGAACTGAAAAAAATTTGTAAAAATATATCTAAAAAAAAATATTCAAATAGAGTTGATTTAAGAAGTATTCCATTTGTAACAATAGACGATGAATCATCTTATGATTTCGATGATGCTATATTTTGTAGTAAACTAGAAAAAAATTGTTGGAAGGTGCTAGTTGCAATCTCAGATGTTAGTCATTATGTTTTACCTGGAACTGAAATAGATAAAGAAGCAAAAAATAGAAGTAATTCAATATATTTTCCTTCCAAAGTTATTCCTATGCTACCAGAAAAATTATCAATTGATATTTGTTCTTTAAATCCTAAAGAGGATCGACTTGTATTGGTTTGTGAAATATTTTTGTCTGATTTAGGAGAAATTATAAAATTCAATCATTTTGAAGCAGTAATTAAATCTTTTTGCAGACTAAATTATTCCGAAGTATATCAGTTTTGGAAAAAAGAAGATAGTTTTTTTTCTAAAAAAAAAAAATATAAGAAAATAATAGACGAATTAAATAATTTACAGGAATTATATTTTTTTTTAAAAAATTCTAAATTTTTTAAAAATAAAATAATGTTTACTACATACGATCCTAAATTTATTTTAGGAGAAAATTCTAAATTAATAGATATTTGTATTAAAAATAAAAATTGTGTTCATAAATTAGTTGAATTTTGTATGATATTGGCTAATACAGTTTCTGCAATTTTTGTAAAGAGAAATAAAGAACCGGCTTTATTTAGAGAACATGACATTCCTAGTTTAGAAAAAATGAATTATTTAAGATTGGTGTTATTGAATAGATTTAATATAGTTATTCCTAAAGGAAATAACTCTAGTTTGTTAAATTATAAAAATATTATAGAAAAGATTTCCAATAATTCAGATCGTATTCTTATAGAAATGATTTTACTACGAACTATGAAACCAGCTGTATATGGAATAAGGAATATAGGTCATTTTGGTTTATCTTTAGATTCTTACGTTCATTTTACTTCTCCAATAAGAAGGTATTCTGATTTATTATTACATCGTTCTATTAAACATTTGTTACGAAGAAATAAAAAAAATGGATTTTCTTCTTTTCTAGAAGGTTCGTTTCATTATTCTAAAGAAGAAATAAAAAAATTAGGAAATATTTGTTCTACTAATGAAAAACGTTCAGAAGAATCGGTAAGAGAAGTTATCGATTGGATGAAATGCGACTTTATGAAAAGTAAAATAAATAATTCTTATATGGGTAAAATTATTAATGTTACTAGGTATGGAGTACTTGTTAGATTAGAAAAATTTTTTATAGATATTTTTTTACATATTTCTTCTTTTAAAAAAGACAAATATATTTTTGATGTAAAAAAAATAAAATTAATTGGTAAAAATAATAAATTAGAATATTCTTTAGGCGATTTTGTTTCTATAAAAATAACAGCAGTATTTTTAGAAAGTGGTAAAATAGAAGCAATTTTAGAAAAATGATTAAGAAATTTAAAATTTGTTTAAAAATTTTTTTATGACTATTAAAAAAATTTTTAATGAAAATTAATGAATTTTTAAAAAAAATGAAAAATTTTTTATTATTCTGATAAATTTATTTGTTTTTTATAAATATTAGAAAAGATATTTCTATATAAATATTTTATTTTTAATTTTTTAGTTTCTTTTCATTTATATTTTTATACATAAAAAATATCTTTTTTAATATTCAGCTACGATATTGAGTTTTAATATTTAGTAATATATTATAATTTTTATTTTTTAGAAAAAATATAAATTTATTTTTGTAAGGAGTAATGTTAAAAGTGCGAAATTATGAAATTGTTATTATGATTCATCCAGATTATAGTGAGAAGGTAACTTCTTTTATTAATGAATATAAAAATATGATTTTAAAAGATAATGGTAAAATACATCGAATAGAAGATTGGGGTAGAAGACAATTATCTTATAAAATAAATAATTTACATAAAGCACATTATTTATTAATGAACATTGAAGTTTATCCATTATTAATAAAAAAATTGGAAGAAAAATTTCGTTTTAATGATATAATAATTAGAAATTTAATCACTTTAGTAAAAAAACCTATATCTAATGTTTCTGTTATATTAAAAAAAGAGAAAGAAAATAAAAAAGTAATACAAGATGAATCAAATACTTTTAAGAAAAGTATTTTACCTCCTAATAGAATTTAAAATATGTATTTTTTTTTTTAATTTTTAAAATTTTTAATTTTATTAGAAAATATATTTATATTTTTTTCTATTTTTTAAAAAGTAATTTTTAAAGGAAGAGTTGTATTATGATTCGTTATTTTAGAAGAAAAAAATTTTGTCGTTTTACGGCAGAAGGAATAAAAGAAATTGATTACAAAGATATCGACATTTTAAAAAGTTTTATTACAGAAAGTGGTAAAATTGTTCCTAGCAGAATTACTGGTACTAAATCCAAGTATCAAAGACAATTATCTAAGGCAATAAAAAAAGCAAGGTTTTTGTCCTTTCTTCCATATACTGATCGTCATCAGTAATAAAATTTAAAATAAAAAATTCATAGGTTTTTAAAATGAAAATAATTTTATTAGAACAAATAAAAAATCTTGGAAAAAAAGGAAGTGTTGTTGATGTGAAACCTGGCTATGCTCGAAATTTTTTATTTCCTAAAGAGAAAGCAATTTTAGGTTCTAGAGAAAATATTAAACATTTTGAAATAGAAAAAAATAAGTTTTCAGAAAATTTAAAAAAAGAAATTCTTATTGCTGAATCAAGAATAGAAAAATTAAAAAAAATTGGAAAAATTAAAATATTTTCAAAATCTGGTTTGAATGGAAAATTATTTGGTTCCATAGGAGTAAAAGAAATTTTTAAATCAATTAATAAATTAGGTTTTTTTATAAAAAAGAATGAAATAAAGTTAATAAATGGGAAAATTAGAAAGTTAGGGGAGTATGAAGTAATTTTTAAACCTCATTATAAATTATTGTCTAGAATAAAAATTCTAGTAGAATAGTGTTATAATGTTATTATTAATTTAATAAAATGAATAAAAAAGTTATTTTTTTATTTTGAAATTTAAAAACATAAGACATTAAGTTATTTATTTATTTATTTTAACAAGGAATTATAAAATTATGTTTGATAAAATTTGTGAAACAATTTTAAAAATAAGCATTTCTATACATAATTTTTGTTTCTAATTTATAAAGTAATTAAAAAAAAATCTCGTTTTTATTATTTTTAATATTATTTTTTTTGAAAAATAATTTTTTAGAAATTTATTAAAAATTTTTAAACAGTTTTTTATAAAAATTAATGATAAATAAATGAAAATAGTTAATTTTAAAGTATTAGACCCAAGAATAGGAAAAGAAATTCCTTATCCTAAATATGTTACTGATGGATCATCAGGAATTGACTTAAGAGCGTGTATAGAAAAAAAAAAGGTTATTTATCCTAATTCAACGTTTATGGTTAAAACTGGAATATCAGTATATATTTCTGATCCTAAAATCACAGCAGTTATTTTACCTAGATCTGGTTTAGGTCATAATTTTGGAATTGTTTTAGGAAATTTAGTTGGTTTAATTGATTCTGATTATAAAGGTGAATTATTAGTTTCTATTTGGAATCGTAGTATTGATAAAAAATTTATTATATTTCCAGGAGATAGAATTGCACAAATGGTTTTTTTACCTGTTATAAAAGTTAAATTAAATAGAGTAATGAAATTCCCTTCTTGCAATAAGAAGAATAGTAGAAAGGAGAAAGGATTTGGTCATTCTGGAATAAAATAATTTTTTTTTAAAATTTTGATTGTATAATTTTGTGTTAATACTACTATTCCTAAATAGTTTGTAAAAGAGGAATAGTAGAATTTTTTTTTATTTCAAACTTAAAAAATATTTTTTATTAATTTTAAAATTAGATTTTTGATATTTTATTTTTTGAATCATTATTTTCTATTTTTATTTTTTCAGGTTTTTCTTCTTCTGGGATTTTGTATTCGAATTTAATGATTAGGATTCCAAGTTTTATTTTTGCTTTTTTAACTTTAATTTTATAATGTAAATTAAATTTTATTGAAAAATTTTGATTTTTAATTCCTTGGTGTATATATTTTTTTTGTTTTTCTGTTTTTTCTGTATTTTGTTTTCCAATAACTGAAATTTGATTGTTGTGTACTGAAATGTTCAATTCTTCTTCTTGGTAACCTGGAACACTAATTTCTAGTTGATAGATTTTTTTTTCATTTTGATATAAATTATATGTTGGAATGTTAGAAATTGGTTTTTCTCCAGTAATTGTACTAAACATTTTATCTATTTGATCAAATCTTTCGGAAAATATATTATGATTGTATCCTGGGATTAAAGAGAAAGAACGATAGGACATATAATTACCTCTTAATTTTTTATTTAACTTATTTTTTTAATAAAAATGTGTTAAGGTATTTAAAATTTTTTTACTGCTATTTTTTTTATATGGGGTTATTTTTCTTTTTTACAATTTTTTTCATTTTAAATTAATAAATAGTTTTTTTGAATTATATTTGATTTTCAAAGATTAATTTTTTCAGTACCGCATAAAATATTATATTTAATTAATTCATCTAAATAAATTAACATTTTTTTTTCTTCTATAATAAATTGAATCAAATCTTTTATGGTTATTATAGAAAATATAGGAAAAGAAAATTGGTTTCTTATTTCTTTTTTTGAATGAGTTTTATTAATACTAAGTTCTTTTCGGTCAAATGCTACTATTGCTGCTAAAATATTATTTTTTTTTAATTGATTAATTGAGTTTTTTATTGAAATACCAGAAGTGATCACGTCGTCTATTAGAATGCTTTTTTTGTTTGTATTTTCATTGCCTATAATATTTCCACGTTCTCCATAAAGTTTTTTTTCCTTTCTGTTAAAAGAAAAAGATACATCTAATTGATTTCTTTTTTTTAAAAAAAGTGATATTGCTACTACTATTGGTATACCTTTGTACGCCAACCCAAATAAGTGATTGAATTTTACTTTATATTTTATAATTGCACAATAATAAAAGTATGCTAATTTTTTTATGTCATTTCCTGTATAAAAAGAAGATGTATTGAAGAAATATGGACTTTTTCTACCTGATTTTAATATAAAATTTCCGAAGTTTAATGCTTTTTTTTTTAGAGAAAAATCTATAAATTCTTTTTTAAAGTCTAACATAAACTAAAAATCCTAGTAACAATTTTAAAAAAGATCATTTCATTTTTTATTTATATTTTTTGGCCCCTGCTGGATTTGAACCAGCGACCAAACGATTATGAGTCGATTGCTCTAACCACTGAGCTAAGGGGCCTTTAATAAAATATTTTAAAACAATTCAAGCTAATATGCTAGTAATCTTTTAGTTTTATTTTTAAAAAACATTATTTTTTTTTTAAAGTGCAAACATACTTTACTTTTTTTAAAACATTTGTTAGTATTTGTTTTAAATCCTCTGTAGTTCAGTTGGTAGAACGGCGGACTGTTAATCCGTATGTCACTGGTTCGACCCCAGTCGGAGGAGAAAAAATTTTAAATCAATTAAAAGAAAAGGTTTTTAAAAAAAATATGGAAAAGGTTTTTACAAAATATTTTCTTTTTTATGATTATGAAACATTTGGACTAAATCCTGCATTAGATAGGATAGCACAATTTTCTTGTATTCGTACTGATTTGAAATTTAAAATTATAAAAAAATACAAAGTATTATACTGTATCCCTCCTATAGATTATTTACCTAACCCAGAATCAGTTATAATAACTGGAATAACCCCTCAAATAACATTTTCTAAATTTGGTTATATTGAACACATTTTTGCTAAAAAAATATTTAACATTTTTAAAAAAAATAATACTTGTATATTAGGATATAATAATATAAATTTTGATGATGAAATGACCAGACATTTATTTTATAGAAACTTTTTTGATCCATACGAATGGTCATGGAAAAATAATAATTCTAGATGGGATATAATTAATATTATAAGAGCTATTTTTGTATTAAGGCCTGATGGAATAAAATGGCCAAAGGATAAAGTCGGGAATCTCATTTTTAAATTAAATAAAGTAACTAAAGAAAATAAAATTATTCATTTGAATGCTCATGATGCTTCTTCTGATGTTAATGCATGTATAGAATTAATGAAATTATTGAAAGATAAAAAACAGAAAATTTTGGATTTTCTTTTTTTTTATAAGACTAAAAAAAACATTTTATTTTTAATAAAAAACACAAAAATTAATTCATTTGTGTATGTTTCTAGTTTTTTTGGTTCAGAAAAAAAATTTATGTCTATTATATCAATAATTTTTTTTCATCCTGAAAATAGAAATATTATAATATTTTTTGATCTTTCAAAAAATTTTTCTATTTTATTAAATTTTTTAAAAAATGTTAAAATGGATAAATGGACTTTAGAAGTTTTTTTTTCTTTAGGTATTAATTTTATATATATTAATAGATCTCCTGTTTTAGTTCCTCAGTCGTTTTTGAGAAATATTGATTACCTTCGTCTTAAAATAGACAAAGAAAAATATTATTTAAATTTTAGAAATTTAAATAATCATATTTTTTTTTTAAAGAAAAAGTTGCTTAATTTTTTTTTGGAAGAAAAAAATTTTTTTAAGAATAAAAATCCTAAATATAAAAGTTTTAATGTTGATGAAAGTTTATATGATTCTTTTTTTAGTTTTTCTGAAAAAAGAGCTATTAATTTAATTCAATCTTCTTCTAGTTATGAAGAATTAAAAAAAATAAAATTTGAAAGTAAAAGAATTAATGATTTGTTTTTTAATTTTAGAGGAAGAAATTACCCTGAAACTTTAAGTGAAGATGAAAAACTAATTTGGAAAAATAAATGTAAAAATTCTATTAGTCCAATTGTATTATTTGAATATCGTAAAAAAATTATTTTTTTATTAAAAAAATATCAGAATGATAATCGAATTTGTTTGTTATTAAATGATCTTTTAAAATATATTATTTTTATTAAAAATAAAATTTTTAAATAAATAATTTTTAATTTTTAAATAAAAAATTTTTCATTTCATTTTCTAAAATTTTTCTATCTTTTTTTTTTAACATATTTAGTTTTTTTTCATTAATGAAAATTGTTTGATGTTTAATCCAAATACTCCAAGCTATTTCAGAAATATTTTTATAAATTTTTTCCCCTAGAATTCCAGGATAAACTTTTTTTTTTAATCCTTTAGTTTTTTTTTTTAAATAAATACAATAAATTATTTTATTCATATGATTTTTTTATATTTTTATTTCTTTTAGTTTATTTAATATTTTTTTTATTGGAGAAGGAATTGCGATTTTTTCTTTTTTTTTTGAATTTAGATTGTACCATATTTTTTTTTTTTTTTCTAAGAATTCAAATTTTTTATTTAATGTGAATATTAATATTGGTTCTGCAACTATTTTATAGTTAGTATATTGAAATTTTTGTTTTTCTAGAAAAATGATTTTTTTATATTCTATGTTTCTTTTTTCTATCCATAAAAGCATTTTTTGTTTATTTTGAAATTCTGGGAAGGAAAACAAATCTTTCCAAATTATTTTTTCTTCTATTTTTTTTAAAAATATTTTTTTTTCTTTGTAAAGTAGTAAAAAAATTATTTTTTTTAATATTTTTTTTAATTTAATATTTTTTGGATATTGATTTACTTGATTATTTTTGTAAGATAAACATATATTATTTATTGGGCAAATTGTACATGAAGGTGTTTTATAAGTACAAATTGTTGCACCTAAATCCATTATTCCTTGATTGAATTTTTCGGTTTGATAAATTGGTGTAATATTATTAATTATTTTCCATAATTTTTTTTGAGTAGAACTTTTATTTATTGGTTCTTTTATTAAGAAACACCTTGATAGTATTCTTTTTACATTACCATCTAAAATAGAGAAAAAAAAATTATTAGCAAGAGATAAAATAGCTCCGGCTGTAGATTTTCCAATTCCTGGTAGTTTTATGAGTAAAAAATAATTTTTTGGAAATTTATAATTATATTTTTCTTTTATTATTTTTGTTGTTAAAAATATATTTTTTGCTCTATTATAGTATCCTAAACCACTCCAAAAAAATAAAATTTTGTTTAATGATGCTTTGGAAAGATTTTTAATTGTAGGAAATTTTTTTATAAATTTTAAGTAGTATGGTATTACAGTTACGACTTTTGTTTGTTGTAACATAATTTCTGATATCCATATTTTATACATGTTTTTTTTAATTTGCCAAGGTAATTTTTTTCTTCCATATTTATGGAACCAGTTGATAATCGATTGTGCAATTTTATTTGATTGGTTCATAGTTTTTGTTGTTAGATTTTAAATATTTATGTTTTTTAGTTATTAGTATTAAAAGAGGATTTTATGGAAAATATAAAAGAAAATAATTTTCTTAAAATACAACATAAATCTAATTTAAACATATCTACCTCATTTAGGTATAGAATCAGTTCTTTACAGAGAAAATCAATAGAAAAATATTATCCATTGTTTGGATTAAAATATCAAAATTTTTCTTTTGATTGGATAAAAATTTTTGGAAGATCTAAACCAATAATATTGGAAATTGGTTTTGGAAATGGAGATTCTTTAATTAATTCTGCAATTGAAAATCCAAATAAAAATTTTTTAGGAATAGAGTTATATCTTCCTGGTATAGCAATTGTTTTACAGAAAATAAATGATTTTAATTTAAAAAATATAAGAATTATTTATTTTAATGCTATAGATGTACTTATGAATTCGATTAGTGAATGTGAATTATCCGAAATTAGGTTATTTTTTCCAGATCCTTGGCCAAAAAGAAAACATCATAAAAGAAGAATTGTTCAAAAACAATTTCTTAAAATCGTATATAGAAAATTAAGTTTAAAAGGAAAACTGCATATAATAACAGATTCTGAATCATATTTTCTTCAGATTTTAAAAAATATAAAGTCATTAAACTGTTATATAGACTTATCGAAGAATAGAAATTATTTAAGTAAAATCCCTTGTGGGATTTTAACTAAATTTGAAAAAAAAGGAATAAAATTAGGAAATAGAATTTTTCATTTGTTTTTTTTATGTAAAAAATAAATTATCATTTTTATAAAAATATTTCTAATAGATCGTTTAGAAATAATTTTCCATTGTTTGTAGTTTTCCAATTTTTTTTTGTTTCGATTAAATATCCTTTTTTTTTGGCTTTATTAATTTCAACATTAATTTTTTTAGGTTTTATTCCAGTAAATTCATAAAAATGTTTTTTGGATATTGATTGAAATAATCTAAAATTATTAACAAAATATTCAAAAATTCTTTTTTTTTTTTTTATTAATTCTATTTTTTCAATATAGCATTTTTCTTCCATGTATTTTTTAATTTTATTTTTTTTTACTATTCTAATGATACTTCCGTTTTCTTTTGTTATTTTGCTATGAGAAGCACAGCCAATTCCTAAATAATCTCCATATTTCCAGTAATTCAAATTGTGTTGACATTGATATCCTTTTTTAGAATACGATGAAATTTCGTATTGTTTGTAATTTAATTTTTTTAGTATTTTTTTTCCTTCTTGTAAAATTTTCCAAGAAGATTCTTCTGATGGTAATTTAGGGGTTTTATAAAAAAATAATGTTTTTGGTTCAATTGTTAGTTGATACCAAGAAATATGTTTTGGTTGAAATTTAATTGCTGTTTTTAGATCTAATATTCCTTGTTTTATGGATTGATTAGGAAGTCCATACATTAAATCTACGTTAAAATTTATATTCGGTATTTTTACGAGTTGTTTAATTACATTTTTAGTTTCATGTGAATTATGAATTCTTCCAATATTTTTTAATAATTTAGAATCAAAACTTTGTATTCCTATTGATATTCGATTAATTCCAGAATTTAAATAATTTAATATTTTATTGCTTTCTGTCGTATTAGGATTTACTTCAATTGTAATTTCAGCGTTTTTAGATAAAAAGATATTCTTTTTTATTTCTTTTATTAAAAATTGAATTCCTTTTTCAGAAAATAAACTAGGAGACCCACCTCCGATAAAAATTGTTTTTATTTCTCGATTCAAATAATGTTTTTTATTACTGTATAAATCTTTTAATAAATGATCAATATATTTTTTTTCTGGTATGTTTTCTTTTACAGGAAATGAAGAAAAGTCACAATATGGACACTTTTTTGTGCACCAAGGTATATGGATATATAAACTAAGAGGGGGTAATTTTTTCATTTTTTTTTAAATTAATAACCAGCTTTCTAAAATTATAGCCGCTGATTGTGAATCAATTAAGTTTTTTTTTAAAAATTTGTAACCTTTGTATTTGAAAATTAAATTTTTTGCTTCTATTGTAGTAAGTCTTTCATCATGCAAATATACTTTGGTACCAAATTTTTTTTTTATTTGTTTTGCAAATCTTTCTGATTGATATGTTACTTTTTGTTTAGAACCATCAATATTTAATGGTAATCCTACAACTACACAAATAGGTTTCCATTCTAGAAATATTTTTTTTAAGTTAATCCAATCAGGAATTCCTTTTTTAGTAGTAATAGATGTCAGTGGTCTTGCAGTATATGTGAGTTTTTGTCCAATAGCTACTCCTATACTTTTAGTTCCAAAATCAAAGGCTATAATAGTCATTTTTATTATTTTTATATTAAAATATCTTCAATCATTATTAATTTCAACGTTTAAAAGAAACATTTGTTATTCTTCGTTGTATTTTGTTTCGGAATAGTTATCAAATCTAGACCAATTTTTGTTAAATGTTAAACGTATTGTTCCAGTAGGTCCATTTCTTTGTTTTCCAATAATTATATCTGCAGTTCCTTTGAGATCACTGTCTTTATTATATACTTCATCTCGATAAATAAAAATTACTAAATCTGCATCTTGTTCTAATGATCCAGATTCTCGAAGATCTGAATTGATAGGTCTTTTATCTGATCTTTGTTCTAATGATCGATTTAGTTGAGATAAAGCAATTATTGGAACTTCTAATTCTTTGGCTAAAGATTTTAACATTCTAGAAATTTCTGCAATTTCTAGTGTTCTGTTATCTGATAAATAAGGTACTTTAATTAATTGTAGATAATCAATCATAATTACGCTAAGACCATGATTTTCTCTATATATTTTTCTTGCTCTTGATCTAATTTCACTTGGAGTTAAAATCGAAGAGTCATCAATATAAATGTTTTTCTTTTTTAATAAAATATTTATTGTTCCTGAAATTCTTGACCAATCTTCGTCATTCAGTTGTCCTGTTCTTATTTTAGTTTGTTGAACTCTTGATAATGATGCTAACATTCGTATCATAATTTGTTCACTTGGCATTTCTAGACTAAAAATTAATACTGGTTTATCATATATCATTGAAATATTTTCGCATAAATTCATTGCAAAAGTGGTTTTTCCCATCGAAGGTCGTGCTGCAATAATGATAAGATCAGATTGTTGTAGACCAGAAGTTTTTTGATTTAGATCGTGATATCCTGTATTAATTCCAGTAATACCATCATATGAATTAGAAAATAATTTTTCTATTTTAGATAAGGTAATATCAAGTACTTTTTCTATATTTTTAGGACCTGATTCTTTTTTTGATCTTTTTTCTGTGATTTTAAATATTTTAGATTCTGCATAATCTAATAATTCAGAACTATTTTTTCCTTGTATTTCATAAGCAGAAGAAATGACTTCATTACTTGTTTCAATTACTTCTCTGATTATAGCTCTTTCTCTTACTATATTCGAATAGGCAACGATGTTAGCTGTACTTGGAGTATTTTTTGATAATTCAGCTAAGTACGCAAACCCTCCTACTTTTTCTAGTTCTCCTTTTTGTTCTAATGATTCAGATAAAGTAATTAAATCAATAGGATTTTTTGAATCGAATAGATATTTCATTTCTTGAAATATTATTTTATGTGGTTTACTAAAAAAATCTTCTATTACTATATGTTCTGTAACTATGTCCCATTGATCATTATCTAACATTAATCCTCCTAATACTGATTGTTCAGCTTCTATAGAATGAGGAGGGGTTTTTGTTAAATATTTCTTTTCATTTATTTTTTTAGGATTTTTGTCTGCCATATTAGATAAATATCAAAATTTTTGTTTTTTTAGTTGGATTAAAGAAAGTGTATTAATAATAAACTTAGATATTATCTAAATAATTTAATGTTAATTTTTCACTCTTTTTTTAGTTTAAAAAAAATACTAATTGTTCTTATTTTACAATAAGAAAATTAAAAAATCAGTGTTTGATAAAATCAATTTTCCATTTTTTTATAATAGCTGTTAGAATTTATAAAATTTTTTATTTTTATTTTTTTAAAACGAATAGAATAGTAGATTTTTTTTAAAAAGAAATACTATTTTTAAAATTTTTTTTTAATTAGAAATTTTTTTTAGTTTTTTTTTATAATTTTTTAAGAGATATTTTTTTATTTATAATGTATTATAAATAAGTATACTATTCATGAGATAAATAAATAAATTATTATTTTTTTGTTATATTTTATATGGTGAATTTATTTTTATTCAATATTTAATTTTTATTTTTTGGAGTGAATTATTATGGCTAGCAGAGGGGTTAATAAAGTAATTTTAATTGGTAATTTAGGTCAAGACCCTGAAGTTCGATATATGTCTAACGGTAATGCTGTTACAAATATTAATATTGCTACTTCTGATGTTTGGAAAGATAAAAATACAGGTGAATCAAAAGAAAAAACAGAATGGCATAAAGTAGTGTTATTTGGGAAAATAGCAGAAATTGCAGGAGAATATCTTCGAAAAGGTTCTCAGGTTTATATAGAAGGTTCACTTCAAACTAGAAAGTGGCAAGATCAAAACGGATTTGAACGATATACTACGGAAATAGTTGTAAATATTTCAGGAACCATGCAAATGTTAGGTGGTCGAAATTTATCTAATGACAACAATACTATTTCTTCTAACAGTTTTGAAAAGAATAAAAATGTAAAACATAAAAATAAAATAGAAGACAATGATTCTTCTTCTACAAATGTAGTTGACAATGATAAAAAAATGGAAAAAGATATTTTAGATCCTTTAGATTTTGATGAAGAAATTCCTTTTTAATAAAAAATAAGTAAAAAAAGAAATGAAATAAAATTTCATATTTTTTTTTTTTAGTTTATTTTCTTAAGTTTTAAAAAAAAATTATTTGTCTTTAGTTTTGGATGTTAAACATTTTACTATCCTATAATTAATAGAAATTAATATTTTTTGTATTAGAAAATAGTTTTTCTATATAAAATTCTTCTTGTATAGCAAATATTTTTTAGATTTTTTTGATTTTTTTATTTTTAAAGTGTTCATTTTATAATAATGATTTTTATAAAAAAAATATATTTTCTTGATTTAAAAGAACTTAATAAGTTAAAATAAGTTAATTATTTTTCTTTAATTGAAGAAAATTATGATTTATATTTCAACAAAAGCTCAAAAATATTTTAGAACATTATTATTGTCAGAAAGTAAAGGAACTCAAATTACAGTTTTTATAGATAATGTAGGAACTGTTAATGCAGAAGGAAAAGTTGCTTTTTTTACAGAAAAAAAAAACAGCAATGAAGATTATAGAATTTTTTATTATAATGGATTTATGGTTTATATAAAAACTATTTTTTTACAATATTTGAAGGATTCTGAGATTGATCTATTAGAAGATAGATTAGAAACCAGATTAATTTTAAAAGCTCCAAATATAAGGAATAGGAATTTTGGAACTAATTCTTTACGTTTACAGATAGAAGAATTCATAGAAAAAAAAATAAATACTGAGTTGCTATCACATGGAGGAAAGGTTTCATTAGTTGAAATTAGTTCTGATGGAGTAGTAAAAATACAATTTTTAGGTGGATGTAATGGTTGTTCTATGGTTTCTTTAACTTTAAAAGAAGGTGTTGAAAAGAAAATAATTTTATCGTTTCCTGAAATAAAAAGTGTTGAGGATGTTACTAATCATATTTCTGGAAATCATTCTTATTTTAGTTAATAAAATAAATTTTTTTAGTTAAATCGTTATTTTTAAAAAATTTTTTAAGTTTATTATTTTATTGTGATTTCTCCACGAAGGTTTTTTTGCATTTTTTTTTTTATTACTTTATTAGAAAGATTTTGACTTAGTAAAAAATATAATTTTGTTAAAGCAGCTTCAATTGTTAAATCATGTCCACTGATGACTCCTATTTCAGCGAGATAACTACCGGTGGCATATTTATTCATATTAACTTTTCCGTACATACATTGTGTTAAATTAATAATTATTATATTTTTTTTTAATGCTTTTTCTAATTCTTTTAAAAAATTTTTTTTTTGTGGAACATTTCCACTTCCGTATGAACATAGAATAATTGCTTTTACTGGTTGTAATAAAAAATATTTTATTATTTTAAAAGAAATTCCTGGGTAAATTCTAATTAATCCAATTGGTTGTGAATTAATTTTATTTATTTTTAGTTTTTTTTTTTTTGTTTTTTTATTTAAGTGAGATTTTTTAGAGTAATTAACATTGATTCCTATTTCTAATAATGGATCTAGATTTGGAGAATCAAATGCATCAAATCCATTTGTGTTTTTCTTTGTAGTTCTATTACCTCTATATAATTTGTTGTTGAAAAGTAAAGTTACTTCATTTATTGGATAGTTGGTTACTAAAAATAAAGCGTTAATAAGATTTTGTCTTCCATCAGATCTTATTTCAGACAAAGGTATCTGAGATCCAGTGATAATAACTGGTTTTTGTAAATTTTCTAATATAAATGATAATGCTGAAGCTGTATAAGCCATTGTATCAGTTCCATGTAATATAATAAATCCGTCGTATTTATAATATTTTTTTTTAATATCAATTCCAATTGTTGTCCATTCTTTAGGAGTTATGTTTGAAGAATCTATAATTGGTTGATATTCTTTAATGGTAAAAAGAGGCATTTTAGTGGAATAAAATTCTGGCATTTTGTATAGTTGTTTTTGCAAATATCCAGAAATAGGAATATATCCATTTTTTGATTTTTTCATACCAATAGTTCCTCCTGTATATGCTATATATATTTTTTTTTTTTTCATATTTTTTCCATATATTTTTATTTTTTTCTTTCAAAAAAAATATTAAATAAAATTGTTTTTTATAGTTGAGAATAATAATCTTTAAAAAAATAAATTTATATAAAAATTTTTATTTTTTAAATTAGTTAGTTTAAATTAATTTTTGTTTTTTTTAATTAAATTTTTTTATTATAGTACATATTTTTATTTTTTTAAAATAAAACGAGATATAAAAAATATGTTGAAAAGAGATTTTTCAGAAATAAAAAAAAGGAAAACTTTTGCTATTATTTCTCACCCTGATTCAGGAAAAACTACAATTACTGAAAAAATTTTATTGTTAGGAAATATTATTCGTTGTTCTAGTATAAATCGAATAAAAAAATCTAATAAAAATTTAAAATCTGATTGGATGAAAATTGAACAAGAAAGAGGTATTACCGTTACTACTTCAGTAGTACAATTTTTTTATGGAAAACATGTAATAAATTTATTAGATACTCCGGGTCATGAAGATTTTTCTGAAGATACGTATCGAATTTTAACTGCAGTAGATTTTTGTTTAATAATTATTGATTCTTCCAAAGGTGTAGAAGATCGTACAAAAAAGTTAATGGAAGTTGTTTCATTACATAATATTCCTATATTAACTTTTATAAATAAAATAGATAGAGAAGGAATTAGTACAATTTTTTTGTTAGATCAGATAGAAAAAGAATTAGAAATTTTTTGTTCACCTATTGTTTGGCCATTAGGTCGCGGAGGATCTTTAAAAGGAATATATAATTTTCAAAATAGTTCTTTTATAAGTAGAAACATTAAAGGTAGTATTTTAACAAATGAGAAACAAAAAAAGTTAGAATTTATTAATATAGAAGAAAGTTTAAAGTCAATTTTAAAAAAAAAATTTGAGTTTGATATTTTTTTAGATTTTAAAAAAGAACTAAAATTAGTGAAAAAAAAATATTTTTCATTTTCTGTTGATAATTTTTTAGATGGAATAATAACTCCTGTTTTTTTTGGTAGTGCATTACATTCTATTGGTATTGCTCCTATGTTTGATTTTTTAATAAAATATGCTCCAACTCCTAAAAAAAAAAAAAGTGATGTTCGTATTGTATTTTCTAATGAAAAAAAATTTTCTGGTTTTGTTTTTAAAATTCAAGCTAATATGGATTTAAGACATCGAGATAGGATTGCTTTTTTAAGAATTGTTTCTGGAAAATATTTTTCAGGAATAAAATTAAAACAAACTAGAACTGGAAAATTTTTTATTATAAGAAAAGCTATTTATTGTTTAGGTAATGAAAGAAAAATTGTGAATAAAGCATACCCTGGAGATATTATTGGAATCTGTAATAATAATTCTATAAAGATAGGAGATACTTTTACTGAAGGAGAACAAATTAAATTTTTAGGAATACCGAATTTTTCTCCAGAATTTTTTTGTTCTGTTTCTTTAAAAAATCCAATGAAAAAAAAACAGTTGTCAAAAGGATTAACACAAATGTTTGAAGAAGGAGCTATACAAATTTTTAAACCTATTGTGAGTAATTGTATTATTTTAGGGGCAGTTGGAAAGTTACAGTTTGACGTGATATCAAGACGATTACAAATCGAATATCAAGTAGAAATAGTTTTAAAAAAAGTAAATATAGTCGCTATAAGATGGGTTTTTTGTAATGATATTAAGAAATTAAGATTTTTTAAAAATAATAACTCTATGCAGTTAGCGTTTGATAATGAAGATTATTTAGTATACATTGCAACTAGTTTATTTGAATTAAAAATGATAGTTAATAAAAATCCAAATATAATTTTTAAAAAATTTAGAGAATGTTAAGTTTTTTAAAGTTGATTTTTTAATAAGAATATTTTGAACATATTAGGAAGTTTTTATGAAAAGAGTTTTTCTAATTATATTAGATTCTTTTGGTATTGGTTCTTGTATGGATTCTTATGAATTTGGAGATTATGGAGCAAATACATTTGGTAATATAGCTAAAATGTGTTTTTTAGGAAAGGCAAATAATGGAAGATCAGGTGTTCTTTCAATACCTAATTTAATGTCTTTAGGAATAGGAGAGATATTTAAAGAAGTTACTGGAAATTATCCTTTAGGTGTGAAAAAGACAAAATTTTTACAAGGCTGTTATGCTTATTCTTCTTCTATTTCTAAAGGTAAAGATACTTTTTCTGGTCATTGGGAAATTGTTGGTGTTCCTATATTTAAAGAATGGTTTTTTTTTAATAAATTAACAAATAGTTTTTCTAAATCGCTGTTAAATAAAATTAAAAATGATTGTGGTTTAACTGGAATCTTAGGAAATTGTCATGCTTCAGGTACAGAGATAATAAAAAAATTTGGAATTGAACATTTATTAACAAAAAAACCTATTTTTTATACTTCTTCAGATTCTGTATTTCAAGTTTCTTGTCATGAAAAAGAATATGGATTAAATAATCTTTATGAACTTTGTAAGAAAATAAGAATTATTTTAAATAAAAATAAAATTAATATAGCTAGGGTTATAGCTCGTCCATTTATAGGTAATAATCCAGAAAATTTTAAACGAACTGAAAAAAGAAAAGACTTTTCAATTATTATAAATAAAAAAACAGTATTGGAAAAATTAATTCTTGAAAAAGGAGGATCGGTTCATGCTATTGGTAAAATTTCGGATATTTTTTCTGGAATTGGAATTACTAGTTCAATATCTACTCAAGATTTATTTGATTCTTTTGAAAAAACTATTAAAGCTATTAACTGTTGCTCAAGAAATTCTATTGTTTTTTCTAATTTCATAGATTTTGATTCTTTATGGGGTCATAGAAGAGATGTTTCTGGTTATGCCAAAGGGTTAGAATATTTTGATTTTAATTTACCTCGTTTATTAAATATTTTAAAAAAAGATGATTTATTAATTATAACAGCAGATCATGGTTGCGACCCAACCTGGATAGGAACTGATCACACTCGGGAATATGTTCCTATATTAATTTATAAAAAAAAAATGAAGAATAAATTTTTAGGTTGTAGAAAAACATTTGCAGATATTTCTCAAACTATATCGGAATATTTTGGAATTTCTAGAATGAATTATGGTGATAGTATTTTATAGGATTTTTAAAATTTAATTGTATTTAATAAATATTAATTTTTTATTATTTTTAGGAAATTAGAATGAATACTCCTCATATAAGTGCAGAAAAAAATAGTATATCAAACGTAGTATTGATGTCAGGTGATCCAATTCGAGTAAAATATATTGCAGAAAGATATTTGGAAAAATCAGTTTTAGTAAGTAATGTAAGATCTATGCTAGTTTATACAGGTTTTTATAAAAATAAAAAAGTATCAGTAGTTGGACATGGAATAGGAATACCCTCTTGTTTAATTTATGTTCAGGAATTAGTGGATTTTTATAAAGTTAATAAGATTATTAGATTAGGAACTTGTGGTTCAGTTCGTAATGACATAAATTTATGTGATAAAATAATTGGATTAGGAGCTTGTACAGATTCTAATGTAAATAGATTATTATTTGAAAATTATGATTTTTCAGCAATTGCAGATTTTAATCTGGTGTTAAATTTGGTTAGATCCGCAAAAAGATTGGGATTAAAGTTATTTTTGGGAAACATTTTTAGTACTGATTTATTTTATTTTTATAAGGATAGAAAACGTATAGATTTAATGAAAAAACGAAATATTTTAGGAATAGAAATGGAAACTGCTGGATTGTATGGTTTATCTTCAGTATTAGGTGTTAGATCTGTTTCTATTTGTCTAGTTTCAGATCATATTTTGAATAAAAAAAAAATTTCTATTTCAGAAAGAATTGTAGGATTTGATGAAATAATATTATTAGTTTTAGATTCTATTTTGTTAAATAATAAATATAATAATTTAAATTTTTGATTTAAAAATTAATTTTTCTTTTGGTGAGAAAGGGATTCGAACCCTTGATACGAATTTATTTTCGTATACATGCTTTCCAGGCATGCTCCTTCATCCTCTCGGACACCTCACCTTTTTTAAAATAATATTAATATTATTGATTTAATTAAAATATAAATCAATTTATTAAATTGATATAAATAATTTTATTAAAAAATATTTTTTTACGTTTTTTAAATACTTTTTATTTTTTTAAAAATTAAATATATACTTAAAATTTCAAAAAATTTTAGTAAAAATAAAAAATTTAATTTTTAATTAAAGAAATTAATAACATATTATAATAATTTAAACAAATATTTTTTAAAAAAAAAAATTTTTTTTTAGATCTATTTTAGAATGTGTTAATATTAAAAAAAATCTAAATTTTTTTCAGATTTATTAATTTTTGATTTTTCATGCTTAATGTTTAAACTACAAAATTTTAATAGAGATTTTTTTTTAAAATTATTTAATAATTTTTTGGAATGATTTAATAATCAATAATTAAAAAATTAAATAAAATTTTTTTTAAATAGAAATCAAATTTAAATTTATTAATGTTTTTTTATATATAAATTTTATTTTTCTTTCTGGTATAAAATAATATTTTTCATTGTACTAGATATCGTTCACGGATTAAATGATTAAAAATATGGCAGAAAAAAGAAATATTTTTTTAATTGGACCTATGGGAGCTGGAAAAAGTACTATTGGTCGTTATTTAGCAAAACAATTAAATATGGAATTTTATGATTCTGATCAAGAGATTGAAAATCGAACAGGAGTAGATATTAGCTGGGTTTTTGATTTAGAAGGAGAAATTGGTTTTCGAAAAAGAGAAAAAAACATTATTAATGAATTGACAAAAAAAAAAGGAATTGTACTTGCTACCGGAGGGGGGTCAATTATATTAAAAGAATCTAGAAATTTTCTTTCTGGAAGAGGAATTGTAATATATCTAAAAACTAGTATTGAAAAACAGATAATACGAACACAAAAAGATAAAAAAAGACCTTTATTACAGAAAGATAATAGTTCAACTTCTATACGTACTGTTTTAGAGAATTTGGCGATTGTTAGAAATCCGTGGTATGAAGAGATTGCAGACGTAACTATTAGTACAGATTATAAGAGTGCTAGGTCTGTTGCATATTTTATCTTTCAATCTTTAGAAAAAAAATAATTATATTTTATATAGTAAAATACAATAGGTATAATAGAAATTATTGTGGAAAAAATTAATGTAATTTTAAAAAAAAGAACGTATCCAATTGTTATTGGATCTAATTTATTTGAAGTAGATGGAATTTTTTTTCCTTTAAAATCAGGTGAACAAGCTATGCTTGTTACAAATAAAACTTTAGCAAATTTATGGAAAGATAAAGTTTTGTATCAATTAAGAAGATCTGGAATAAAAGTAGATCAAGTGATTTTATCAGATGGTGAACAATATAAAACTATAAATGAAATGGAAGTTATTATATCTTCTCTTTTAGAGAAGCAACATAGTAGAGATACAACTTTAATAGCTCTTGGCGGTGGAGTCATAGGAGACATAACTGGTTTTTCTGCTTCTATTTATCAGAGAGGAGTTCGTTTTATACAAATACCTACAACATTTTTGTCTCAAGTAGATGCTTCAGTAGGTGGAAAAACTGGAGTCAATCATATTTTAGGAAAAAATATGATTGGAACATTTTGGCAACCATCTTCTGTTGTTATTAATTTAGATTTTTTACAAACTTTATCTACTTCGGAATTGATATCAGGTCTATCAGAAACTATTAAATATGCAATTGTATTTGATAAAGTATTTTTCACTTGGATAGAAGAAAATTTACATTCTCTTTTATTATTGAAAGAAAAAGAGATTACTTATTGTATTAAAAGATGTTGTGAAATTAAGTCTCATATTATTTCTTTGGATGAAAGGGAATCAAATATTAGATCTTTGTTGAATTTAGGACATACTTATGGACATGCAATTGAATCGCATTCTGGGTATGGAAATTGGTTGCATGGAGAAGCTGTATCTGTTGGAATAGTAATGGCTGCTCGAACTTCTGAAATTTTAGGATTTTTGAAGAAAGATGATATGAAACGAATAGTAAATTTATTGAATCGTGTAGGTTTGCCGACTAAAGGACCGAAAAGCATGCCTCCTTCTTCTTATCTTCCATACATTATGAGAGATAAAAAGGTTATTTCAGGTACAGTAAGATTAATTTTACCTATTTCAATAGGCAAAGCTAAAGTTCAAGAAGGAGTTGATAAAAATATAATTTTGTCAGCTATCAAAGATTGTCAATAAAAAAAAAGTTAGTTTGAAACAAAAAAAATGGTAAATTTTTATTTTTTTTATTTATAAAAAAACTTTTCGTTATTTTTTAAAATTATTTTTTTTTAATGAAAAGGTGTCAATTTTAATTTTAAAAAATATTTATACTTTTTTTTGATAGATTTTTTTATTGCGCCTTTTCTCTATTATTTAAGATTTTTATGTTTTTTAAATTTAATAAAACCATTTTTAATTTTATTAAATTAAATAAATTAAGTATTTATATTTTAAATTTAGTTAAGAGAAGAAAAATGAAAAACTATTTTTTAGCTCCTTCGATTTTATCTGCTGATTTTATTAGATTAGGAGAAGAAATTAATGAATCATTGTCTTCTGGAGGAGATGTAATTCATTTTGATGTTATGGATGGACATTATGTAGAAAATTTAACTTTTGGACCTGCAATTTTGAAATCAATTCGTAATTTTAAGATGGATGTTCCGATTGATGTACATTTAATGACTTATCCAGTGGATAAATTTATACCTATGTTTGCTGATGCAGGAGCTACTTTTATTACTTTTCATCCTGAGGCTACTAATCATTTAGATCATACAATAAATTTAATAAAAAGTTATGGTTGTAAAGTAGGATTAAGTTTTAATCCCACCACTTCATTAGATTATCTTGATTATACTTTAGATAGATTGGATATTATTGTTTTAATGTCTGTTAATCCTGGATTTGGTGGACAAAATTTTATACCGTTTGTTTTAAAAAAATTAAGTTTTGTTAGGAATTTAATTGAAAAAAATAAATTAAATATTTTATTAGCAGTAGATGGTGGTGTAAAAGTAGAAAATATAGGTAAAATTGCTAGATATGGAGCTGATTTTTTTGTTATTGGAACATCTTTGTTTGGTTCTAAAAATTATAAATTAGCTATTAGTTTAATGAGAAAAGAATTAGAAAAAGTTTCTATTATTAGAAAAAAAATTTAGTTTTTTTATTTAAAATTTTTATATAAAAAAATGAAAAATTTATATTTTATGGAATAAAAGATGAATTTAAAAAAAATTTTATTTACTGCTATACAACCTACTGGATCAATGACTTTAGGAAATTATACATCGATATTATCAAATGTTAAAAAAGTTCAAAATGATTATTTTTGTCTTTTTTGTGTCGCTGACTTACATGCAATTACTGTTCGAAATAATCCTAATGAATTAAAAAAGACAACTTTAGATGCATTAGCTTTTTATTTAGCTTCAGGTGCGAATCCTAATAAAAGTATAATTTTTGTTCAGTCATCTGTTTATGAACATGTTTATTTAAATTGGGTTTTAAATTGTTATTCGTATGTTGGAGAATTGAGTAGAATGATTCAGTTTAAAGAAAAATCTTTACAGAATAAAAATTCTATTAATTCTGGATTGTTAAATTACCCGATTCTAATGGCATCAGATGTTTTATTGTATAAAACAAATAAAATTTTAGTTGGTGAAGATCAAAAACAGCATTTAGAATTTATTAAAAAAATTGTTTATCGTTTTAATTCTTTATATGGAGATGTATTTACAGCTCCAATTGCTATTGATTTTTTATCTAAATTAAAAATTATGTCTTTATTAAATCCAAATAAAAAAATGTCTAAATCTGATATAAATAGAAAAAGTACTATTTTTTTATTGGATAATCAAGATTCTATATTTAAGAAAATTAAAAATTCAGTTACTGATTCTGAAGACCCAGGTTTAATTATTTATGATAAATTTAATAAATCAGGAATATCTAATTTATTAAATATAGTATCATTATTAACAAAAGTAAAAATTAAAGATTTAGAAATAAAATATAAAAATGTTAATTATAAAAAATTTAAAGAAGAAGTAGCTGAAATTATTAGTGAAAAATTATTCTGCTTACAAAAGAAATTTTTTGATTTTAGAAAAAATGAAGATTATTTATATGAAGTTGCTATTTCTGGAGCTGAAAAAGCAAAAATGAAAGCACAAAAAACTATTTTTTTAGTAAATAAATCAATTGGATTATTTAACTACTACTACAATTATTAAATTATTTTAAAAAAATCGTAATAATAGTTTTAGAAATTAAATAATATTCTTATTTGAATAGTAATTAGCTATTTTTTTTATGAGATGTAAAAAAAAATAAAATAATACTAATAATAAAGACTATAGAATATAGTATATTAGAAGCTAGGAGGGAAGCAAAAACTCCTTTTTTATTTATTATATATCCAGTAAAGATAAATGTAAGCAATGAACCAATTGTACCACATGTTAAAATTAAACTGATAATTTTAGGGGATATTTCTTTAATTTGTAGTGATGCTAAAGATATTATTATAGTATAAATAGCACTGGAAAAAAATCCTAAAATTATTATTGTAAAGTGAAGTATTATAATTTTTTTAGAATTAAGAAAGAAAAACATCATTATTGTAGAAATACCTGATAATATAGATAAAATTTTTTGCAAATCAAAAGATTCAAGTATAAAACTAAAAAACCACATTCCTATCATATAAGCCATCCAAAAATTACTAACTAGTTTTCCTGATTCAATTAAATTTAATTTAATAATTTTATGTATGTATTCTGGTATCCAGGAAATAAAACTAAGTTGTCCTAATATATAGGTTGTAGATGAAATTGATAATAATGTTAAACAAATTTTCTTTTTCAAGTTTAATTTTTTTTTTTCTTTTGTTTTTTTTTTAATTTTTTTTGAAAAAGTTGGAAATTGAGTTATTAAACTTAATACAAATATTAACAAATAAAGTATATCAATGATTATGTAAACATAATACCAAGGTTTTTTGATTGACATTAAAAATGAAGCTATTATTGGGAAAAATGTTCCTGATAAACTAAAAAATGAATCAGTAATAAGTAAAAGAGAGGCTCTTTTTTTTCCTTTATAAAGATATGTAATTAATAAAGTACCTATTGACATAGTAATTCCACTGACTATTCCCATAATAAATATATTTATTGAAAATATAATTAAATTTTTACTATAAATTAAACCTCCTATAGATATTATCATTAATATAAATCCTAATTGTAATTGATTTTTTATTGGTATTGTTTTTATTAACCAAGCATTTAAAAAAATTGCAATTAAAATTCCAAAGTTTAAAAATGTAAAAATATGACTTATATGCGAAATTGAAATATGAAAATATTTTGCCATATTTTCCATCATCACCCCTGTTACTGTTACTAAAGCACCAGTAATTAAATAAGATAAAAAACTGATACTAGTTAAACGAATTTTGTTGTCTTTCATTATTTTTTTCCATTTAATAATAATAAGTGTTTAAAAAGTATTTTTTTTGATTAGGATAATAATATTTTTTTTTAAATTATTTTTTTAAAATAGTTTTCAATAAGATTGCAAATTATTTTAAGTTTCAAAAAATGTTTATTAATTTAAATTAATTTAAGAAAAATAAAAAAATAAATATTTTATATTTTATAAATATAACATTTTTGTAGTTTTCAATGATAGGGTGTTTTATGATTAGAAAAGAAATTAAAACATTTAATAAAAAAATGTTTGAAAAATTAATAATTCCTTTTTATTCTCCATCTTCAATTATTCCTATATACGGTAAGGGAAGTCGAGTATTTGATCGATTAGGAAAAGATTATATTGATTTTTCTAGTGGAATAGGAGTAACTGCATTAGGTCATTGCAATTTTTTAATCCAAAAGTCTTTAGTATTACAAAGTAAAAAATTATGGCATATAAGTAATTTATTTGTTAATGAACCAGCAATAAATCTTGCACAAAGATTGAATAGTACAACTAGTTTTTCTTCTAGAGTTTTTTTTTCTAATTCAGGAGCTGAAGCGAATGAAGCTGCTTTTAAATTAGCTAGATATTATTCAAATAAAGTATATGGTTTTCATAAAAATAAAATAGTTTCTTTTTTGAATTCTTTTCATGGAAGAACGTTTTTTACAGTATGCGTAGGTGGGCAATTTAAATATTCAGATGGATTTGGTCCTAAACCGTCTGAAATTTTTCATATTCCATATAATGATATTAAGGCTATTAAATCTGTAGTTGATGACAGTACTTGTGCAGTTGTAGTAGAACCTATACAAGGAGAAGGTGGAGTTATACCTGCAAAAATGGATTTTATGCAAAAATTAAGAAATATATGTAACAAACATGATGTATTATTAATAGTCGATGAAATACAAACAGGAATGGGAAGAACTGGAAAATTATATTGTTATGAACATTATAATATAGAACCTGATATTATTACTTTAGCAAAAGCTTTAGGTTCTGGATTTCCTATTGGTGCTACATTAGTGAATGAAAAGATTTCTAAAGTAGTGGAAATTGGTATTCATGGAAGTACTTATGGAGGAAATCCATTATCCTGTGCTATAGCAGAAACATCTTTGAAGATAATTAATTCTGAAAAATTTTTATTAAATGTAAGAAAAAAGAATAAAATTTTTGTAAAAGAATTATTAAAAATAAATCGTAGAATAAATATTTTTAATGAAATTCGAGGAAAAGGTTTATTACTAGGAATAGATTTAAAAAATAAATATAAAAATGAAATTAATAAAATAATTTTATCATCTGCAAAAGAAGGAGTTTTGATATTGAAAGCTGGAAAAAATGTAATTAGATTATTACCTCCTTTGAACATAAAAAATAAAGATATTAAAGAAGGAATGTTTCGTTTTTATAAAGCTTTAAAAAACATTTAATTTTTATTTATTTAAATTGAGTTTTTATAAACTTTTTGTTTATTTTTTTTAAACATAAAATGTGTTCTTGTTGTTTATAAATAGTATTATTAGTAATATAATTTGTAAAAAAGAAAAATATACATATTATTTGTTTAAATTATTTTATGAAATATACAATTATAGTTTCAGATGTATTATTTGAAAATGTAAGATTTACAACTGCATTTTTGTTTTCTAATACTATTGTTTCTGCAGGATTTAAAATAATAAGTATTTTTTTTAATTTTAATGGAGTTTTTAATGCTAATAAGTTGATTTTTTCAAATTTTTATGAAAACAATCTAGTGAATTCTTGGAGCAATTTTGGTTTAAAATATAATATTCCTTTGTGTGTTTGTATAAATGATGCTTCAAAAAGAGGAATTTTTGATTTAGAACAAGTTGAATATAATAGCTTCAAAGAAGACAATTTAGCTAAAGGATTTAAATTAACGGGATTAACAGAATTATTTTTTTCTATACAACAGTCTGATAGAGTTATAAAATTTTAGAAATTTTTTTTTATTTTTTTATAAATGGATAAAGTTATTATTTTTCAAAACTTTTTTGTATTTTTTACTATGATGAAATCTATAGCTTTTGTAATTAGTAAATCTATTCATGGAAGTAGCATTGGACGTGAAGGATTAAATGTAGTTTTATCGGCTTCAACGATACAAGATAATATAGGAATTTTTTTTATTGGTGATGGAGTATTACAAATAGTAAAATTTCAAAATTCAGAAAGGGTTTTTTCTAATAATTATCCTTCTTATTTTTTAATATTAGTTAATTATGGAATTAAAACATTTTTCGTTTGTAAAAGATCTTTATTTGATAGGAATATTGATCTTAAAAATTCTTTTTTATTGGATGTTAGTATTTTGAATCCAAAGGAAATGAGAAAAAAAATAGATTCTTATGATTTAATTTTGAGTTTTTAGGGATTTTAAATGTTGCATATATTGCTTTCTTCCCCTTTTTCTTGTAATACAGATTTATTGTTTAGTTACTTTAAAGAGAATGATTCTTTAATAGCTTTACAGGACGGAGTAATTATTGCTTTAAGAAATAGTGTTTTTTTTAGAAAAACAACTAAACTTAGTAATTTGTATGTTTTAGGAGAAGACGTTACAGACAGAGGATTAAATTCATTTTTATCTCCTCATTTTTGTTTAATTAATTATAATTATTTTGTAAGAATGACTATAAAATATAGTAAATACATGAATTGGTAAAATTTTTAATAATTTTTTTATATTTTAAAATTTTATTTTTTTTAAGTAATTTAAATTAATTTAATTAGAGAGTTTTATGACTACAATAAATCAATTAGTTCGTTTTCCTCGTTCCAAAAAAATTATAAAAAACAATGTTCCTGCTTTGTCTTGTTGTCCTCAAAGAAGAGGTGTGTGTTTGCGGGTTTATACTACTACTCCAAAGAAACCAAATTCAGCTTTACGAAAAGTTTGTCGTGTTCGTTTAACGAATGGTTTTGAAGTTACTGCATATATTGGAGGTGAAGGACATAATTTACAAGAACATTCGGTTATTTTAATAAGAGGAGGTAGGGTTAAAGATTTACCTGGAGTTAGATATCATGTGGTTAGAGGTGCATTAGATTGTGCTGGTGTAAAAGATAGAAAAAAAAGTCGTTCTAAATATGGAGTAAAGAAATCTAAGAAATAGTTGTTTAAATTATAAATAGTTAGCTTTATTAGTGAGGTTTAACATGCCACGTCGTCGTGTAATTGGTAATAGAAAAATTTTACCTGATCCTAAATTTGGTTCAGAATTATTGGCTAAATTTATTAATATATTAATGGTTGATGGAAAAAAATCTATTTCTGAATTTATTGTATATCGTGCTTTAAAAGATTTATCGAGTAAATTAGGAAAAAATGAATTAGAGTGTTTCGAGATTGCTCTTGAAAATGTTCGTCCTACAGTAGAAGTAAAATCTCGAAGAGTTGGTGGTTCTACTTATCAAGTTCCAGTGGAAGTAAGATCTGTTAGAAGAAATGCTTTAGCTATGAGATGGATTATTGAGTCAGCAAGGAAAAGAACAGATAAATCTATGTCTTTAAGATTATTTAAAGAATTGTTTGACGCTTTAGAAAATAAAGGAATGGCAGTTAGAAAAAAAGAAGATGTGCATCGTATGGCTGAAGCAAACAAAGCTTTTGCTCATTATAGATGGTAATTAGTTTTAATAATTTATATTAATAGAATAATAATTTACATAAAGTATTTACTAGGAATAATAGAAAATTAATGACACGTAAAACACCCATAATAAATTATAGAAATATTGGTATTAGTGCTCATATTGATGCAGGTAAAACAACAACAACAGAAAGGATTTTATTTTATACTGGCGTAAATCATAAAATTGGTGAAGTCCATGATGGAGCAGCAACTATGGATTGGATGGAACAAGAACAAGAAAGAGGAATTACTATAACTTCTGCTGCAACAACTACTTTTTGGTCAGGGATGGCAAAACAGTTTTCACCGCATAGAATTAATATTATTGATACTCCAGGTCATGTGGATTTTACGATTGAAGTAGAGCGTTCAATGCGTGTTTTAGATGGAGTAGTGATGGTATATTGTGCAGTAGGAGGTGTTCAACCACAATCAGAAACGGTATGGAGACAAGCAAATAAATACGATGTTCCACGTATTGCTTTTATAAATAAAATGGATCGTATGGGAGCTGATTTTTTTAAGGTTATAAAACAAATTAAAAATCGTTTAGGTACTATTCCTGTTCCTTTGCAGTTAGCTATCGGATCTGAAGAAAATTTCTCTGGAGTAATCGATTTAATAAAAATGAAAGCAATAAATTGGAATAGTGATGATCAAGGAGTAGCATTTACTTACGAAAACATTCCAGATGATTTGTTAGATTTATCAAATCATTGGCGAGAATATTTAATTGAGTCTGCTGTAGAAAATGATGAATATATTATGGAAAAATACTTATCTGGAAAAAATATAAAAGAGGAGGAAATTAAGTCAGCTTTACGAAGTAGAGCTTTGAAGAATGAAATCATGTTAGTTACTTGTGGATCAGCTTTTAAAAATAAAGGTGTTCAAGCATTATTAGATGCAATTATTGAATATTTACCATCTCCTGTTGATGTAAAATCTATTAAAGGATTGTTTAATGACAATTCTAATTGTATTAATAAAAAATTTGATGATGATGAACCATTTTCTGCTATTGCTTTTAAAATAGCTTCAGACCCATTTGTAGGTAATCTGACTTTTTTTAGAGTTTATTCTGGAATAGTTCGTTCGGGAGATACTGTTTTTAATTCTGTTAAATTACATAAAGAACGGTTTGGTAGAATTGTACAAATGCATGCGAATAAACGAGATGAAATAAAGGAAGTCAGGGCTGGGGATATTGCAGCAGCAATTGGTTTAAAAAATGTGAGTACTGGAGACACTTTGTGTGATTTAAATCATACGATTGTTTTAGAAAAAATGGATTTTCCAGAACCAGTTATTTCTATCTCTGTAGAACCTAAAACTAAAATAGATCAAGAAAAAATGGGTAATGCGTTAACTAGATTAGCTAGGGAAGATCCTTCTTTTAGAGTTTGGGTGGATCATGAATCTAATCAGACAATAATAGCTGGAATGGGAGAATTACATTTAGAAATTATTGTAGATAGAATGAATCGAGAATTTGGGGTAGAAGCAAATATTGGAACTCCTCAAGTTTCTTACAGAGAAACGATTCGTAATATTGTTAAAAATGTTGAAGGAAAACATATCAAACAGTCTGGTGGTAGAGGTCAGTATGGACATGTAGTAATTGATATTTTTCCATTAGATCCTGGTGGAAAAGGTTATATTTTTTTAAATGAAATTAAAGGTGGAATTATTCCTGGAGAGTATATTCCAGCAGTAGATAAGGGAATTCAAGAACAATTAAAAAATGGTCCATTAGCAGGATATCCTGTAGTTGATATTGGGATACGATTAGTTTTTGGTTCTTATCATGATGTAGATTCTTCAGAATTAGCATTTAAAATTGCTGCTTCCATTGCTTTTAAAAATGCTTTTAAACAAGCTAATCCAGTCTTATTGGAACCAATTATGAAAGTTGAAGTAGAAACTCCAGAAAATTATATGGGTGAAGTAATAGGGGATTTAAGTCGTCGACGAGGAATTATAGAAGGAATGATTGATTCTTCATTTGGTAAAATAATTCAATCTAAAGTACCTTTATCTGAAATGTTTGGATATGCTACTGATTTACGTTCTCAAACTCAAGGACGAGCTTCTTATTCTATGGAATTTTTGAAATATTCAGAAACACCTAATAATATTTCTAAAAATATTATTGATAACAAAAAAAAATGATTTTATTAAAAATAAAAAAAATTTTATTTGTTAGTTTTAGTTTTTTTTTTTAAATATGAATTGAATAAGGATTATGAGTTATGTCTAAAGAAAAATTTAATCGTTTAAAACCACATATTAATGTTGGAACAATAGGTCATGTAGATCACGGAAAAACTACTTTAACTGCAGCAATTACTACTGTTTTAGCTAAAAAATATGGAGGATCAGCTCGTGCGTTTGATCAAATAGATAATGCACCTGAAGAAAAAGCTAGAGGAATTACGATAAATACTTCACATGTAGAATATGATACGGAAATCAGACACTACGCTCATGTCGATTGTCCAGGACATGCCGATTATATTAAGAATATGGTTACTGGTGCAGCTCAAATGGATGGAGCAGTTTTGGTAGTAGCAGCAACTGATGGACCAATGCCTCAAACTAGAGAACATATTTTGTTAGGTCGTCAGGTAGGAGTTCCGTATATTGTTGTTTTTATTAATAAATGTGATATGGTTGATGACGAAGAACTATTAGAATTAGTCGAAATGGAAGTTCGGGATTTGTTAACTCAATATAATTTTCCCGGAGATGATACTCCAATAATAAGAGGTTCAGCTTTAAAAGCATTAGAAGGGGATTTAATTTGGGAAAAGAAAATTTTGGATCTTGCTAACGCTTTAGATTCATATATACCTGAACCTAAAAGAGCAGTAGAAAAACCTTTTTTATTACCGATTGAGGATGTTTTTTCTATTTCTGGAAGAGGGACAGTAGTAACTGGTAGAGTTGAATGTGGAGTGGTAAAAGTTGGTGAAGAAGTTGAGATTGTTGGAATTAGACCAACAATGAAAACTATTTGTACTGGAGTAGAGATGTTTAGAAAATTATTAGATGAAGGTAGAGCAGGGGAAAATGTTGGTGTTTTATTAAGAGGAACTAAAAGAGATGAAATCGAAAGAGGTCAAGTATTATCGAAGCCTGGTTCTATACTTCCTCATATGAAGTTTGAATCAGAAGTATATGTATTAAATAAAGAAGAAGGAGGAAGACATACTCCTTTTTTTAATGGATATAGACCTCAATTCTATTTTAGAACTACTGATGTTACCGGTTCTGTTACTTTATCTAAAGATGTAGAAATGGTTATGCCTGGAGATAATATTAAAATGTTAGTTACATTAATTCATCCTATAGCAATGTCAGAAGGATTAAGGTTTGCAATTCGAGAGGGTGGACGTACAGTTGGAGCAGGAGTAGTAACTAAAGTGATTTCTTGATTTAATACATATTCATTGGTTAACTTACTAAAGTTGAATAAAATTTAATTGATAATCATATATTCATCAAGAAAAGAAATTTTATTTTTTTACTTTTCTTGATGAAATTTAAAAAATAGAAAAAAATTATTTTTTTTACTTTTTAATAAAAAATTAAATATTTAATTAAATTTAAATTTTAAAAATATTGATTCAATATAATATTGATTTTTGTTAATTTATTGATCATAATAAAATATCTTCATTAATATTGAAGATTCAAGACTCTTGACTTTTAGAGTTATATATTAATTGCATTAATCTATGGATAATAGATTAATGGGGTTTTTTTGTTTTTTAATTCATAAATAAATGGAGTTTTGGTAGATGCAGAACCAAAGAATTCGTATACGTCTTAAAGCTTTTGATCATCGATTGATTGATCTTTCAACAGCTGAGATTGTTGCGACAGCAAAACGAACAGGAGCACAAGTAAGAGGACCTATTCCCTTACCTACTCGTATCGAACGATTTACCATTTTAATCTCTCCTCATGTAAATAAAGACGCTCGAGATCAATATGAAATTCGAACTCATAAAAGATTGATAGACATTGTAGAACCTACTGAAAAAACTGTTGATGCTTTAATGCGATTAGATTTAGCTGCAGGTGTTGATGTTCAAATTAGTTTAGGAAAATTAAAATAATTATCAGTTGAATGAGGAGCTTGAATAGATGTTGGGTTTAGTAGGGAAAAAAATTGGAATGACTCGTATTTTTACTGAAGAAGGAATATCAATACCTGTTACGGTAATTGAAATTACAGAAAATAAAATAACACAGATAAAGAATTTTAAAATAGATAAATATAATGCAATACAAGTAACTACAGGAATAGTTAAAACTAATAAATTAAAAAAATCTATTTTAGGTCATTATAAAAAATCTAAGGTTGTTCCTGGAAGAGGTTTATGGGAATTTAGAATAAACAACAATAGTAACAATTATTTTTTAGGAGATATAATTAATTTAGATATTCTAAAAGAAGTAAAAGTTGTAGACATTACTGGTACATCTAAGGGTAAGGGGTTTTCTGGAACAATTAAGAGATGGAATTTTCGTTCACAAGATTCTTCTCATGGTAATTCTTTGTCTCATAGAGTTCCTGGATCTATTGGTCAAAATCAAACTCCTGGAAAAGTATTTAAAGGAAAGAAAATGTCAGGACAATTAGGGAATTGTCAAATTACAGTTCAAAATATTAAAGTTATAAGAATTGATTTGGTTCACCATTTACTTTTAGTAAAAGGATCTGTACCTGGTTACTCTGGAAATAATCTAATAGTAAAACCTTCTATTAAAATAAAAGGAGTATAAGGACATGGAATTAGTACTTAGAGATTTAGAAAAAAAAGTATCTTTTTCAGAAAATATTTTTAGGAGAGATTTTAATGAGGCTTTAGTGCATCAAGTAGTAGTGGCTTATTCAAATAAATCTCGACTAGGATCTAAAAGTCAAAAAAGTAGATCTGAGGTATCTGGTTCAGGGAAAAAACCTTGGCGTCAAAAGGGAACAGGTCGAGCTCGAGCAGGATCTTTACGAAGTCCTATTTGGAGATCTGGAGGAGTAACTTTTTCTAATAGAAATAAAGTTTATAATCAAAAAATTAACAAAAAAATGTATAAAGGAGCTTTAAGAAGTATTTTTTCTGAATTAATAAGAAGAAGTAGGTTACTTGTATTTAATAAATTTTCTATAGAATTTCCAAAAACAAAATTATTAATAAATAAATTAAAAAATCAAAATATAAAAGATGTATTAATAATTTTAGATAAGAAAGATGAAAATTTATATTTAGCATCTAGAAATTTATATAAAGTGGAAGTTAAAATAGTAAATTCAATTGATCCAATTAGTTTAATTGCTTTTAAAAATGTTATTCTTACTTTAAAAGCAATGAAAAGAATAGAGGAATTATTACAATGACGGTTTTTGATAATTGTTTGTTTGAAGTTATATCATCTCCTTTAATTTCAGAAAAATCGTCTTTTATTTCAAAAAAAAATAATACAGTAGTTTTAAAAGTTAATATTAAATCAAACAAATCTGAAATAAAAAATGCTGTACAAAAATTTTTATCTGTAAGAGTAAAAGAAGTTAATACATTAATAATAAAAGGGAAACTAAAAAAACATAAAAACAAAATTACTATTGGAAAAAGTTGGAAAAAAGCTTATGTTATTTTAGAAAAAGGCGAAAATTTTAATTTTATAAATGATAGTAATAAATAATATTTTTTTTTGGAGATAAAAAAAATGGCTGTTGTAAAATGTAAAGCTACATCTCCAGGTCGTCGTCATGTTGTTAAGATAGTTAATTCTAGACTATATAAGGGAAAATCTAAATTTTCTTTTTTAATGAATAGAAAGAAAAAAACTGGAGGAAGAAATAATAATGGACATATTACTACTAGACACATTGGAGGAGGTCATAAGAGGGCATATAGATTAATTGATTTTAAAAGAAATAAAGATAATGTATTAGGAATAGTAGAAAGAATTGAATATGATCCTAATAGATCTTCTAATATTGCTTTAATAAAATATAAAGATGGAGAAAGAAGATATATTTTGGAAGCTAAAAACCTTAATGTAGGTTTAGAAGTTCAATCAGGAAATAAAAAGATAGACATAAAAGTAGGAAATTCAATGCCTATTAAACATATACCAATTGGTACTATAGTACATAACATAGAATTAAAACCAGGAAAAGGAGGTCAACTAGCTCGTTCAGCTGGAAGTTATGGTCAATTAGTTTCAAAAGATGAAAATTATGTCAGTATTCGTTTACGTTCAGGAGAAATGAGAAAAATAGTTTCTTTATGTAGAGCTACAATAGGAGAAGTAGGAAATACAGAACATATGTTAAGAATGTTAGGTAAGGCTGGAGCATCTAGATGGAGAGGAACAAGACCGACTGTTAGAGGAACTGCAATGAATCCAGTTGATCATCCTCATGGTGGTGGTGAAGGTAGAAATTTTGGAAAACATCCGGTAACGCCATGGGGTGTTCAAACAAAAGGGAAAAAAACTAGAAATAATAAACGTACAGAAAAATATATTTTAAGACATCGTGTAAAATAATTTTTTTTTTAAAAAAAAGGTCAATATTATTATGCCACGTTCTTTAAGGAAAGGTCCTTTTATAGATTCTCATTTATTTAAAAAAATAGAAAAAGCTATTGCGAAAAAAGATAAAAAACCAATTAAAACTTGGTCTCGTCGTTCTACTATTTTTCCTAATATGATAGGTTTTACATTTTTAGTTCATAATGGTAGGCAACATATTCCAGTATTTATTTCAGAAGAAATGGTTGGACATAAGCTTGGTGAATTTTCTATGACTAGAACTTATAAAGGTCACTTTGCTGATAAAAAAATTAAAAAAACGTTAAAAAAATGAGACTTAATTAAGAGGATTTTAAAATGACTAATTTAGCTATTTTAAAAAAGGCTAATTCTTCAGCACAAAAACTTCGATTAGTAGCTAATTTAGTGAGAGGTAAGAAAGTATCTACAGCGTTAAGTTTATTAACTTTTATTAAAAAAAAATCTGCTTTGCTTTTAAAACAAGTGATAGAATCAGCTGTAGCTAATTCGGAACATAATGATTCTTTAGATATTGATGATTTAAAAATCATAAAAATTTTAATAGATGAAGGTCCAACTGTTAAAAGAATGATTCCTAGAGCTAAAGGAAGAGCTGATCGTATATTAAAAAGAACCTCTCATATTACAGTTGTTGTTTCTAATAATTAGATATTTTTTTTTATTTTTGGAGAATTTTAATAATGGGTCAAAAAGTTCATCCTAATGGATTGAGATTAGGAATTATTAGGTCTTGGAATTCCATTTGGTTTGCTAATAGTAAAAATTTTGCAAATATTTTAGATAGTGATTTTAAAGTTCGTCAGTTTTTAATAGGGAAACTAAAAAAAGCATCTGTTTCTAAAATTGTCATTGAAAGACCTTCTAAAAGTATTCGTATAACAATACATACATCTCGTCCTGGAATTGTTATTGGAAAGAAAGGTGAAGATGTAGAAAAATTACGAAAAATTATATCTAATATGACTGGTGTTCCTACACAAATAAATATATCAGAAATTAAAAAACCAGAATTAGATTCTAAATTAGTAGCTGACAATATAAAATCACAATTGGAAAGAAGAATTATGTTTCGTAGAGTGATGAAGAGATCAGTTCAAAATACTATTAGACAAGGTGCTCAAGGAGTTAAAGTAGAAATAAGTGGTCGTTTAGGAGGAACAGAAATAGCTAGAACTGAATGGTATAGAGAAGGTAGAGTACCACTACATACTTTGAGAGCTAATATTGATTACAGTACTTCGGAAGCTAATACTACATTTGGAATAATTGGAATAAAAGTATGGATTTTTAAAGGTGAAATATTAGGCGGTATGAAAGAATTAAATGAAATACATGAAAGAAAGTCTGTTTTGCAAAATCAAAAACAGCATAAAAGATATCGTAGATAATAGAAAAAGGAAGTTTTATGTTACAGCCTAAAAAAACGAAATTTAGAAAAATGCATAAGGGTAGAAATCGTGGATTAGCAATAGGAAGAGAAGTTAGTTTCGGTTCTTTTGGTTTAAAATCGATTGATCGAGGTCGAATAACTTCTAGACAGATTGAATCGGCTAGAAGAACAATTAGTAGGGCTATAAAACGACAAGGAAAAATGTGGATAAGAATTTTTCCAGATAAACCTATAACAAAAAAACCATTAGAAGTTAGAATGGGTAAAGGAAAAGGAAATGTTGAATATTGGGTTGCATTAGTTCAACCTGGAACTGTTTTATATGAATTAGAAGGTATTTCTGAAGAAGATTCTAAAATTGCATTTAAATTAGCAGCTTCTAAATTACCGGTTAGAACTATTTTTATAAAAAAGGTTAAATAGTAATGAATTTATATAATTTACGAAAAAAATCGAAAACTGAGCTTAATTTAGAATTAGTTGGTTTATTAAGGGAATATTTTAATTTAAAAATTCAGTTGTCTTCAGGAAAATTGCAACAAGTACATTTATTAAAACAAGTAAGGAAAAATATTTCTAGAGTTAAAATGTTAAGCAGAGAAATGGATCTTAATAAAATTTATGAAAATAAAAAATAAACGTTATTTAAAAGCTAAAGTAATTAGTTCAAAGATGCAAAATTCAGTAGTTGTGTTAATAGAAAGATTCATAAAACATAATTTATATAAAAAATTTTTAAAAAGAACTACAAAAATACATGTTCATGATGAAAGAAACGAATGTGTTAAAGGTGATATTATAGAAATATGTGAAACACGTCCAATTTCTAAAACTAAATCTTGGAAGATGGTTCGTATAATAGAAAAATCTAATGTTTTATAATTAATTTTGTATATAAATCTTATTTAAAAATTTTTTTATTTTTTTAGATGAAAAATAATAGAAATTTTAAATATATTAAAAAAATATTATTTTTTTTAGTAATAAGGAAAATTTTTATAATGATTCAATCACAAACAGTTCTAAATGTAGCAGATAATTCAGGTGCTCGTTTGGCGATGTGCATAAAAGTTTTAGGTGGTTCTAGAAAGAGATATGCTTTTATTGGAGATATTATAAAAATTACAGTAAAAGAAGCAATTCCAAGAGGTAAAGTAAAGAAAGGAGAAGTTTTGAAGGCAGTAGTAGTTCGTACTAAAAAAGGAATTCGTCGTTCAGATGGTTCTATTTTACGTTTTGATAGTAATTCTTGTGTTATTTTGAATAATAATGAACAACCAATTGGAACTAGAATTTTTGGACCAGTTACTAGAGAATTAAGAATTGAAAAATTTATGAAAATAATTTCTTTAGCACCTGAAGTACTTTAAACAAGGAAAAATATAAATGGCAACTAAGATAAGAAAAAACGATAAAGTTGTTGTTTTATCAGGAAAGGAAAAAGGGAAACAGGGAATAGTAGTAAATGTATTAAATAAAAATAAAGTTATTGTTAAAGGAATAAATTTAGTTAGTAAACATCAGAAATCTATTCCGTCTAGGAATTTGAAAGGAGGGGTAATTAAAAAAGAATCTCCTATCTCTATTTCAAACATTTCTATTCTAAATTTAAAAACAGGGAAATCTGAAAAAATTGGGTTTAGGTTTGAAAAAGGTAAAAAAATTCGTTTTCTAAAACCCAGTAAGGAAAGTTTAAAATAATTTGGGGTAATTAAAATTGATTAAATTGTTAGAGTTATATAAAAAAACAGTTATAAAAAAGTTAATGATGGACTTTGGATATAAATCCATTATGGAAGTTCCGAAAATTGAAAAAATTACTTTAAATATGGGAGTTGGAAATGCTATTTTAGATAAAAAGTTGTTAAATAAGTCAGTTCAAGACTTATCGGCTATATCTGGTCAAAAAGCTATAATTACATTTTCAAAAAAATCAGTAGCTGGATTTAAGATTAGAAAAAATGTAGCTATTGGTTGTAAAGTTACGTTAAGAAGAAAAATGAAATGGGATTTTTTAGATAGATTGATTAATATAGCATTTCCTAGAATCAGAGATTTTAGAGGTTTTTCTAAAAATTCTTTTGATGGTAGGGGGAATTATAGTATAGGAATACGAGAACAAATTATTTTTCCAGAAATTGATTATGAAAAATTGGATAAAATTAGAGGTTTAGATATTACTATAACTACGACGGCTATTTCGGATGATGAAGGATATGCACTATTGTCGTGTTTTAATTTTCCATTTAGTAAATAAAATTAGGAGAAAATTTTTCAATGGCAAAAGAATCCATGAAAGAAAGAGAAAAAAAAAGAATAAAATTATCTTTGAAGTTTTTTTTAAAAAGACAGAAATTAAAAAAAATTATTTTTAGTTTAAATTCAAAAAAAGAAGAAAAATGGAAAGCGGTATTAACACTGCAAAGTTTTCCTAGAGATTCTAGTCCTTCTCGTCAAAGAAATCGTTGTAGACAAACCGGAAGGCCTCATTCTTTTTTAAGAAAATTTGGACTTAGTCGAATGAAGTTAAGAGAAACTGCTATGAGAGGTGAAATACCTGGTTTAAAAAAATCAAGTTGGTAAAATTAATAATTTTTATTGAATAAGAAGTAAAAATATTATTTTAGTACTGTTTTGGAGAAAATAGAAATGACTATGCATGATCCTATTTCAGATATGTTGACTAGAATTCGAAATGGACAAGTTGCCAATAAAATTTCCGTAAAAATGCCTTTTTCTAAATTAAAAATAGCAATTAGTAATGTTCTAAAAGAAGAGGGTTATATTGAATCTTATTCTTCTATAGTAGACAAGAAAAGAAAACCTATTATGGAGTTATTTTTAAAATATTTTCGTGGAAAGCCTGTTATTGATAAAATTATTAGAGTTAGTTCTCCCAAATTAAGAGTATATAGAAAAAAAAATAAATTACCAAAAATTATGTCAGGATTGGGGATATCGATTGTTTCTACATCTAAGGGAATTATTACTGGAAAACAAGCGTGTAAGTTTGGTGTTGGTGGAGAAATTCTTTGTTATGTAACTTAGATTTTTAGATAGAGGAAAACAATGTCTCGTATTATAAAACGTCCAATTATTGTACCTTCTGGTGTTTCAGTGTTTTTAAATAAGGAATTAATAACTATTAAATTTAAAGATTTAGAATTATCTCGAAAAATTAATAAAAATGTAAAAATTACTTTTTCAAAAAATTTTTTATCATTTGATAATAATTCAATGATAAAAAAAGAATGGGCTAATGTAGGTACTACTCGTTCTTTAGTTTATTCCATGATAATAGGTATAACAGTTGGTTTTCATAAGAAGTTAAATTTAGTAGGTGTTGGCTATCGAATGTCTCTTAAAAAAGAAAACGTTTTAATTTTATCTTTAGGATATTCACATAATATAGAATATATTATTCCAAGTGGAATAATTGTAAAATTACCTTCTCCTACAGAAGTTGTTTTATTTGGAAGAGACAAGCAATTAGTAGGACAAGTTGCTGCAAATTTACGTTCTTATAGAATTCCTGAAGTCTATAAAGGAAAAGGTATTCGTTATGAAAATGAAGTGGTTAAAATAAAAGAGGCTAAAAAGAAATAAAATGAAAATTTATATTTCTTCAAAATCATTGATTCATAAAAAAAAATTACGTATAAAAAGAGCTAGACGGTTTCGTCATAAAATAAGTTTAAAAGGGGTTATTAGGCTGATTGTACATAGAACATCTCGTCATATATATGCACAAGTACTAGATCCAAATAATTCTAATGTTTTAGTATCAGCTTCTAGTTTAGAAAAAAAACTTTTTTCTTCTTTAAAATACACCGGAAATAAAGAATCAGCTAGTTTATTGGGGGAAATTATTGCTAAACGATCTTTAAAAAAGGGAATTAAAAAGGTTGCTTTTGATCGTTCTGGTTTTCAATATCATGGTCGAATAAAAGCTGTAGCAGATTCTGCTAGAAAATTCGGTCTTAGTTTTTAGGATAAAAAGAATGTTAAATTTAGAAAAGTCTGTTTTGGGTGAATTAAAAGAAAAATTAATTTCTGTAAATCGTGTTTCTAAAACAGTAAAAGGAGGTAGAATTTTTTCTTTTACTGCTCTTACTGTAGTAGGTAATGGAGAAGGTCGGGTGGGTTTTGGTTACGGAAAGGCAAGAGAAGTTCCTTCTGCTATTCAAAAAGCTATGGAAAAAGCTAGAAGAAATATGATACAAATTTATTTAAAGAATAAAACTTTATATCATTCTGTTAAAGGATATCACACAGGATCAATAATATTTATGAAACCAGCTCATGAAGGTACAGGAATTATTGCTGGAGGAGCAATGAGAGCAGTGTTAGAAGTAGCAGGAATTCATAACGTTCTTGCAAAAACTTATGGGTCTACAAATCCAATAAATGTAGTCAGAGCTACTATAAAAGGACTAGAAAGTATGAATTCTCCTGAAAGTATAGCTGCTAAAAGAAATAAATCTGTTAGTCAAATTATAGGATCTATTTAAATTATATGCATAAAAAATTAAAAATTACACAAACAAAAAGTTCTATAGGTAGATTACCTAAACATAAATCTACTTTGTTAGGATTAGGATTAAAAAGGATTAGGCATACTGTTTTTTGTTCTAATACTCCATCTATTAGAGGAATGATAAAGATAGTTTCTTATATGGTTAAAGTACAGGAAGAGGAATAAAACGATGTATTTAAACAGTTTGTCTTCTAAATTTCGAAATAATAAAAAAAAAAAAAGATTAGGTAGAGGTATAGGATCAGGTTTTGGAAAAACTTCAGGAAGAGGTCATAAGGGTCAAAAATCCAGATCTGGTGGAAATATAAGAAGAGGATTTGAAGGGGGGCAAACACCTTTATATCGTAGAATTCCAAAATTTGGATTTATTTCTCGTAAAAAAAAATTATCGTCTGAAGTTCTTTTATCTGAATTAGATAAAATAAATTGCAAAGAAATAGATTTACGGAAATTGAAAAAATTAAATATTGTTAAAAAAAATATAAAACGTGTAAAGGTTATTTTTTCTGGAAAAATAAAAAGTCCTAAAATATTGAGAAATATTGAAGTAACAAAAAAAGTTCGTAAATTTATTGAATCTATCGGTGGAAAAATTATTAAAGATAAATCGAGCAATAACTAATGAATAAATTATGGGAAAAGAAAACTAGCTATATAAATTTTGGTTTAGTTGAATTGAGAAAAAGATTTTTATTTTTAGTATTTTCTTTATTAATTTTTAGATTAGGATCATTTATTCCTATACCTGGTATAAATACAGTTGAATTGTCTCGTTTAATTTATCATCATCAAGGAACATTTATAGAAATGTTAAATATGTTTTCGGGTGGTTCTTTAAGTCGTGCTTCAATTTTTTCTTTAGGAATCATGCCTTACATCTCGGCTTCTATAATTGTACAATTATTGTCTTTGATTTATCCTAAATTAAAAGATTTAAAAAAAGAAGGAGAAATTGGAAAAAGGAAAATTAATCAATTTATTAGATATGTTACGCTAGTATTGGCTATATTTCAATCGATAGGAATAGTTTCAACTTTTTCTAACATATCAAATTTAAATAGATTAGTAGTTGTTTCTAGTTCTAGTTTTTATTTTTTTTCTATTTTAAGTTTAGTTTCAGGAACGATGTTTCTAATGTGGTTAGGAGAATTAATTACTGAACGAGGAATTGGAAACGGCGTTTCAATTATTATTTTTTCTGGTATTTTAGTAGGTTTTCCTTCTGCAATAGGAACAACTTTAGAAAAGTTTAGAATAGGTGATTTAAGTTTTTTTTTAATTTTTTGTATTTTATGTTTTATTTTTTTTATTACTTTTTTAGTCGTTTTTATAGAAAAAAGTCAAAGAAGAATTTTAGTGCAATATGCTAGAAGACAACAAGGTAGAAGAATGTATTCTGCTCATACAAATCATTTACCATTAAAAGTTAATATGTCTGGAGTTATGCCAGCAATCTTTTCGTCTAGTATTATGTTATTTCCTGCTACAATAGCATCTTGGTTCGGAGGATTTAACAAATTAAATTGGTTGTTTTCTTTATTTTTTTATTTTCGTCTTAGTAATTTTTTATATTTATTAATATATGCATTAACAATTATTTTTTTTTGTTTTTTTTATATTGAATTAATGTTTAATTCTAACGAAACAGCAGAAAATTTAAAAAAATCTGGTGCTTTTGTACCAGGAATTCGACCAGGTAAACAAACTGCAAAATTTATCAGAAAAATTATTGTTAGATTAACTGTTATTGGTTCTATTTATATTAGTCTTATTTGTTTAATTCCTGAAATACTTCGAAATTATGTAAAAGTTCCATTTTATTTTGGAGGAACATCTTTACTAATAGTAGTAATTGTTATTATAGATTTTATTTCTCAAGTACAAACAATTATGATGTCTAGTCAATATAATTCAGTATTAAAAAAATCAAATTTAAATTTTAAAAATTAATTTTTTTCAAAAAAAAAATAAATTAGTTATAAGAGATAATTATGAAAGTAAGAGCTTCTGTAAAAAAAATATGTCGTAATTGTAAAGTTGTAAAACGTAGAAATGTTGTTAGAATAATTTGTAGTAGTGATTTTAAACATAAACAACGTCAAGGATAGTTTTTAGATTTAAATTATACAAGTCTATTTAATTAAGAAAACAATTTTTTATATTTAAGGAAAAAAAATGGTTCGTATTGCAGGAATAAATATTCCAGATAAACATACTGTTATTGCTTTAACTCATATTTATGGAATTGGTAGATCTAATTCTAAAAATATTTGTTTATTAACAGGAATACCTGAAACTAAAAAGATTTCAAATCTAAATGAAAAAGATGTTGAATTGTTAAGAGAAGCTGTTTCTAAATTTGTTGTAGAAGGGGATTTAAGAAGAGGTGTTACCTTAAGTATAAAAAGATTAATAGATTTAGGATGTTATAGAGGAATGAGGCATAGAAAAAGTTTACCTGTTCGAGGACAACGAACTAAAACTAATGCAAGAACTCGTAAAGGACCTAGAAAAGCAATAAAAAAATAATTGAGGTATTTTTTTAATGAATAAAAAATCATCGGTTCGTTTAAGAAAAAAAACAAAAAAACAAGTTTTGGATGGAATAGCACATATTCATGCTTCTTTTAACAATACTATTGTTAGTATTACAGATCGACAGGGAAATACTTTAGGATGGGCTACATCAGGAGGATCAGGTTTTAGGGGTTCTAGAAAATCAACACCATTTGCTGCTCAAGTAGCTGCCGAAAAATGCGCTGAAGTAGTAAAAGGTTATGGGATTAAAAATTTAGAAGTTATGGTGAAAGGACCTGGACCTGGAAGGGAATCAACAATTAGGGCTTTAAATGCAGCAGGTTTTCGTATTACTAATATTACAGATGTTACTCCAATTCCACATAATGGATGTAGAGCCCCAAAAAGACGAAGAGTATAAAATATAGATATATTATTAAATAAAGCAGGAAAAAAATTATGGCTAGATATTTAGGTCCTAAATTAAGGTTGAGTAGAAGAGAAGGTACAGATCTGTTTTTAAAGTCTGGTTTTCGTTCGATTGAATCTAAGTGTAATATTGACCATCTTCCAGGACAACATGGAATAAGAAAACCTAGATTATCTGAATATGCAATACAATTACGAGAAAAACAAAAAGTTCGTCGTTTATATGGAATTTTAGAAAGGCAATTTCGAAACTATTATAAAAACGCTGCAAGTTCAAAAGGAAATACTGGAGAACGATTATTACAATTTTTAGAAACTAGATTGGATAATGTTGTATATAGAATTGGATTTGGATCAACTCGTTCGGAATCTCGTCAGTTAATTTCTCACAAATCTGTATTGGTGAATAAGAAAGTAGTGAATATAGCTTCGTATCAATTGTCTCAAAATGATGTTATAGAAATTAATTCGAAATCTAAAAGTCAGTTTCGTATTAAAGCAGCTTTGGAATTGTCTGAAGCAAGAGAAAAACCTATATGGTTAGATATAAATTTTAAAAAAATGAAAGGAACTATTATTAGAATTCCTGATCGTTCTGATATCTCTGCAGAAATTAATGAACATTTAATTATTGAATTTTATTCAAAATAGTAATAATTTTTTATATTAGGGAGAAAAAATATTCATGTATGCTTCTACTGTGAATGATTTTTTGAAACCAAAATTAGTAGAAATAGAACAACTAGGTCTTTGGCATGCAAAAGTTATTTTAGAACCATTAGAAAGAGGTTTTGGACATACTTTAGGGAATGCTTTACGTCGTATTCTGTTATCATCTATGCCCGGTTTTTCTGTTACTGAAGTAGAAATAGAAGGAATTCTTCATGAATATAGTAGCAAAGAAGGAATACGAGAAGATATAATTGAAATATTATTAAATTTAAAAAAATTGGTTGTTCGTTTAGATGGAAAAGAAGAAGCAGTGGTTTTGATTGATAAGTCGGGAATAGGAGTTGTAAGAGCTTCTGATATAAAACATGATTTTAATGTTTCAATAATTAACCCAGAACATATTATATGCCATTTAACTGATCCAAAAGCTTCTATTAGAATGAGAATAAAGATACAAAGTGGTAGAGGCTATGTACCAGCTTCATCTAGATTAAAAACAGAGGAAAACGGAAAAACAATTGGAAAGTTAATGTTAGATTCGTGTTTTAGCCCAATAGAAAAAATTTCCTATACAGTTGAAGCAGCTAGAGTCGCTCAACGTACAGATTTAGATAAATTAATTATAGAGATGCGTACAAATGGTTCAATAGAACCCGATGAAGCTATTCGTAGAGCCGCAACAATATTATCAGAACAATTAGTTGCATTCGTTGATTTAAAAGATTTAGAAGAACCAATAGAAAAAGAAGATAAACCTGAATTTGACCCTGTATTACTACGATTGGTAGACGATTTAGAATTAACTGTTAGATCTGCAAATTGTTTAAAAACTGAATCTATACATTATATAGGAGATTTAGTTCAAAAAACAGAAGTTGAATTATTAAAAACTCCAAATTTAGGGAAAAAATCTTTAACAGAAATAAAAGATGTTTTAGCAGCAAGAAACTTGTCATTGGGTACTCGTTTAGAAAACTGGCCTCCTGCACAAATTTTAGAGGAATGATTTTTATTATTATAAAACTTTAGATATCAATAGAAAGGTATTTTATGCGACATAAAAAAAGTGGACGTCGTTTAAATAGAAATCGTAGTCATTTGGAATCAATGTTTAGAAATATGGTATGTTCTTTATTGTCTCACGAAGTTATTAAAACCACTTTAATTAAATCTAAAGAATTACGTTCTTGGGTAGAACCTTTAATTACTATTTCTAAAATTGATACGATGCATCGTCGTCGGATAGTTTTTTCTAGAATTAGAAATAATGAAATAGTAAAAAAATTGTTTAAAGAAATTGGACCAAAATATTTTTCTCGTCCAGGAGGATATACTCGAATATTAAAATGTGGTTTTAGATCGGGTGATAAAGCTACAATGGCATACATAGAATTAGTAGATCGTAAACGGTTTGTTAAAAAATAATAATTTGTTTAAATCTAATAATTTATTTTAAAAATAAAAAAATTATAAAGATTTTTTTTGTTTGATTTCTTTTTGTAACTAATTATTGTTATTTTAAAAGTTACAAAAAGAAATAGTTTAAATTTAAGTTTTTTTTAGTTTATATTTTAAATATTATTAAAAAATTATTTTAATATTAAACCTAAAAAAAACAAATTATTTTTTGCATTGATTAAATCAGAAATAGTTATAATTTTTTTACCAGGAAATTGTATTTTTTCTATCTTTAAAATATTTTTAATTGTTTGAATTTTAATTCCATCTTTCTTTATAGAAATGATTGATCCAATTTTTTTATCTTCTTTATTTTTTATTTTTTTTTCAATTATTACAGAAGATTGAAAGATTTTAATATGAATTTTATTTATTACAAAATAACTAGTTGGCCAAGGAATATAGGCTCTAATTTTTCTATCTATTTCTTCAGCTGTAAGTGACCAATTTATTTTTCCATGTTCCTTTTTTATTTTTTTACAATAGGTTGCAAGTTCATGATTTTGTTTAGTTAAAGAATATCTTTTCTTCTTAATTTTTTTTAGAGTGGATATTAACAATTTACTTCCAATATAGGCTAATTTTTTTGTTAGACTTAAAGTAGTGTCATCATTTTTAATTTTTTGTTCTTTTGAGCAAAAAATATCTCCTTCATCCATTTTTTTATTTATTAAAATAATACTAATTCCTGTTTTTTTGTCTCCTGATAATATTGATTGTTGAATAGGAGAAGCACCTCTCCATCTTGGAAGTAGTGATGCATGCACATTAATTCCTCCAAAAGTGAATATTTTAATTATTTTTTTACTTAAAATTATTCCATAAGCAACTATTATTAATAAATCAGGATTTAGTTTTTTTAATATTTTTACGGTTTTTTTAGATTCTTTTTCAAATTTTTTTGGTTGTAAGATTGGTATAGACATTTTTTTAGCTAAAATTTTTACTGGAGAGAATTTTTTACCTCCCCTATTTGCTGGTTGATCTGGTTTTGTTAGAACAGCTATGATTTTATATTTTTTTTCTAATAGCTTTTTTAAATGTTTTGCAGCAAATTCAGGAGTCCCTGCAAATATTATTTTCATTTTTTTTATTTTTTTATTGTATTAAATTTGTTTAGTTTTAACATTTTTTTTTTTATTCTTTTTTTTTTAAATTCAGATAAATAATCTATAAATAGTTTTCCTTTTAAATGGTCTATTTCATGTTGTATACAAATAGATAACAATGATTTAGCAGAAAATTTGACTTTTTTTCCTAAAATGTTTAATGCTTCTATCTTTATGAAGTTGTTTCTTTTTATTCTTGCTCTTTGATCTGGAATAGATAAACATCCTTCTTCTATATAAGAAGAATCTGATGATTGGTCTATTATTTTAGGATTTATTAGTATTATTTCTTTTTTTTTTTTTAAATTTATTGTTATAATTTCAAGATTTATACCTACTTGTGGAGCTGCAAGACCGATCCCTTCGTTAAAATACATTGTTTCAAACATATCTGAAACTAATTTTTTAACTTTTTCATCTATTTTTTTTACAGGTTTAGAAAAATTTCTAAGACGACTATCTGGATAATATATTAAATTTAAAATTGCCATAGTTTATTTGAAATATATATTTCAGTTTAAAATATTTAAAATATTAATAATATTAATTATAAACATTTTTAATGTGATTAAAAAGAATTGTTTGAATTTTTAAATTAATATTAGTTTAGGTTATTTTTTAATAAATTTTTTTGTCTTTTTGTTTGCTCATTTTTTTTATTTTTTTTAGTTAGAATAGATTGTAGTTTATTAAAACTTTTTATTTTTTATATATAAAATTAAAGTTAAGTTTCTAGTTTAAATTTTAAAAAAATAATATAAAAATGTATTATATATAGGATAATAATTGAGGTAAACTTTAATTAGTGAAAAGAAAATGTTATTTTTTTAAATACTATTCGTTGAATACTTGTATTGAAAAACTATTTTTAAAAGAAGTAATCACATATCCTACAGAATCTGTTTTTGCTTTTGGTTGTGATCCTGATAGTTATTTATCTACTTTAAAATTATTAAAAATAAAAAAGAGAATTAAAAACAAAGGTTTTGTTTTAGTTGCCTCTACATACAATCAAATTGAACCTTATATTTTAGAGAAAAAAATAAGTTTTATAAAAAAAAAAATATTATTTTTTCATTGGCCAGGTAATACAACATTTTTATTACCAGCTAGATCAACTGTACCTGAATGGATAACAGGAGATTCTTCTTTTGTTGCTTTTAGGATTAGTCGTCATTATTTAATACAAAGATTATGTAATGGGTTTGGAAAACCAATTATTTCTACTAGTGCTAATATTTCTAATCACCCTCCTTGTAGAAACAAAAAAGAATTGTATACCCAATTTGGTTCAAAAATAATTTTTTTAGATGGTAAACTAGGTTTATATAGCAAACCTTCTAAGATTTTAAATCTTATTACTGGAGAAATAGTTAGAAATGGATAATTATATTGTTGATTTTGCAGTTTTTGGAAATCCTATATCTCATTCTAAATCACCAATTGTCCATAATATATTTTCTAAAAAATATAATATAAAAAAAAATTATATTTCATTTTTAGTTTTTGAAAAAAATTTTTATTTAATTTTAGATTCTTTTTTTAAAAATTTTGGAAAAGGAGCTAATATTACTGCTCCATTTAAAGAAAATGCATTTATTTATTCAGATATTATTACTGAAAATGCAAGGGTGTCTGGTTCAGTAAATACTTTAAAAAAGTTAAAAAATGGTAAAATCCTAGGAGATAACACTGATGGTATGGGATTGTTATATGATTTAAATCGAATTAAATTTCTGAAAGAAAAATGTAATATTTTAATATTGGGGGCTGGAGGAGTAGTTAGAGGAATATTACAACCTTTGTTATCGTTAGGTAATTCTATTTATATTTTAAATAGAACTAAAAAAAAAGCAGAAAATCTAAAAATTGAATTTTCAAAATATGGTTCAATTGAGGTTTTTAAAAAAGAAAATAAAAAAAATATTTTTTTTGATTTATTAATTAATGCCATTCCTTTAGGAGGAATAGAAGATTTTTCTAATATTCTAAATGGTGTTCTTCATACAAAAATAAATTGTTATGATATTTGTTATCGATTAGGAGGTTTAACTCCTTTTTTATTTTTTTGTAAAAAAAAATTAGTAAACAATATTCATGATGGAATTGGAATGTTAGTTGCTCAAGCTGCTTATTCTTTTTCTTTGTGGCATAATATTTTTCCTGAAATAGATCCAATTATATCAATTTTAAAAAAATGAATAAAGAATTTTTATAGAACATTAAAATGTTCTATAGTTTGTAAAAAAAACACTTGACTCTTTAGTTTCGTTCTGTAAAAATGAAACTGAAATTTATTTTAAATATAGTCCCCTTCGTCTAGTGGTTAGGACATCGCCCTTTCACGGCGGTAACAGGGGTTCAAATCCCCTAGGGGACAAAATTTTATATTTTTTTATGTACTATTTATTTTTTTTGTGTTATCATGTTTTTCAAAATGTTGAATTTTAGCATTTTTATACAGCTCTTTAAAAATTTGGCAATAAGATATTTTAATTTTTAATTAAAATATATTTAATAGACATCTGTGGGTTGCAAAGTTAAGCAATTAAGCGTACATGGTGGATGCCTTGGCAGTCAGAGGCGAAGAAGGACGTGCTAATCTGCGAAAATCGTCGGTGAGCTGATATGAAGCGATATTTTAACCGATGGTGTCCGAATGGGGAAACCCGATACCGTTAAAAGTGGTATCATTACTATACTGAATACATAAGATAGTAAAGCTAACCAAGGGAACTGAAACATCTAAGTACCTTGAGGAAAAGAAATCAATTGAGATTCCCTTAGTAGTGGCGAGCGAAATGGGAAAAGCCTAGAATTCGAATCAATTTAAGTTTTAGTAGAAAAATTTGGAAAAATTTACGATACAAGGTGATAGTCCTGTATACGAAAAAATTTATTTTGTTAAATTCAAGAAGTAGGGCGGGACACGAGAAATCCTGTTTGAATATGGGGGGACCATCCTCTAAGGCTAAATACTCCTGACTGACCGATAGTGAACTAGTACCGTGAGGGAAAGGTGAAAAGAACCCCGGTTAGGGGAGTGAAATAGATCCTGAAACCGTGTACGTACAAGCAGTAGGAGCTTTTTAATTTTTTTTTGAAACATAAAGAAAAAAGTGACTGCGTACCTTTTGTATAATGGGTCAGCGACTTGTATTCTGTAGCAAGGTTAACCTTGAAAGGGGAGCCGAAGGGAAACCGAGTCTGAAAAAGGCGATTTTTTTTATTAGTTTCAGGATACAGACCCGAAACCCGGTGATCTATCCATGGGCAGGTTGAAGGTTGGGTAAAACTAACTGGAGGACCGAACCGACTGATGTTGAAAAATCAGCGGATGACCTGTGGATAGGGGTGAAAGGCCAATCAAACCGGGAGATAGCTGGTTCTCCCCGAAAGCTATTTAGGTAGCGCCTCGTGAAATTCATGTTCAGGGGTAGAGCACTGTTTCGGTTAGGGGGCCACACCGGTCTACCAACCCGATGCAAACTCCGAATACTGAATAATGTTATCACGGGAGACACACAGCGGGTGCTAACGTTCGTTGTGGAGAGGGAAACAACCCAGATCGCCAGCTAAGGTCCCAAAGTTATAATTAAGTGGGAAACGAGGTGGGAGGGCATAAACAGCCAGGATGTTGGCTTAGAAGCAGCCATCATTTAAAGAAAGCGTAATAGCTCACTGGTCGAGTTCTCCTGCGCGGAAGATGTAACGGGGCTAAAATTATACACCGAAGCTGCGACAATTATTTTTTATTTTTAAAAAAATAGTTGGGTAGGGGAGCGTTCTGTAAGCCGTAGAAGATGAATTGAAAAATTTGTTGGAGGTATCAGAAGTGCGAATGCTGACATGAGTAACGATAAAGCAGGTGAAAAACCTGCTCGCCGAAAAACTAAGGTTTCCTGTCCAACGTTAATCGGGGCAGGGTTAGCCGATCCCTAAGGCGAGGTCGAAAGGCGTAGTCGATGGACAACAGGTTAATATTCCTGTGCTTGATATTACTGCGAAGGGAGGACGGAGAAGGTTAGGTTATCCAGGTGGCGGATATCCTGGTTTAAGTGTGTAGGTATAATGATTAGGAAAATCCGATCATTTTTAATCTGAGGCATGATGACGAGTCATTTATTTGATGAAGTAACTAATACCACGCTTCCAAGAAAATTCTCTAAGCATCAGGTAATATCAAATCGTACCATAAACCGACTCAGGTGGTTAGGTAGAGAATACTAAGGCGCTTAAGAGAACTCGGGTGAAGGAACTAGGCAAAATAGTGCCGTAACTTCGGGAGAAGGCACGCTAGAACGTAAGTGAGATGAATTAACTTTATTAAGCTGAATCTAGTCGAAGATACCAGCTGGCTGCAACTGTTTATTAAAAACACAGCACTGTGCAAACATGAAAGTGGAAGTATACGGTGTGACGCCTGCCCGGTGCCGGAAGGTTAATCGAAGAAGTAAAAATAGATAACGATTTTTTAAAATTTTTGTTTATTGGAAGCTTTAGAATGAAGCCCCGGTAAACGGCGGCCGTAACTATAACGGTCCTAAGGTAGCGAAATTCCTTGTCGGGTAAGTTCCGACCTGCACGAATGGCGTAATGATGGCCAGGCTGTCTCCACCCGAGACTTAGTGAAATTGAATTTGCTGTGAAGATGCAGTATACCCGCGGCAAGACGGAAAGACCCCGTGAACCTTTACTATAGCTTGACATTGAATTTTGAATTTTTAATGTGTAGGATAGGTGGGAGACTTAGATTTTATGGCGCAAGCTTTAAAGGAGTCGTCCTTGAAATACCACCCTTTAAGATTTAAGATTCTAACCTAGTTCCGTTATCCGGAATAGAGACATTGTCTGGTGGGTAGTTTGACTGGGGCGGTCTCCTCCCAAAGAGTAACGGAGGAGTACAAAGATTGGCTAATTACGGTCGGAAATCGTAAGGTTAGTATAAAGGCAAAAGCCAGTTTAACTGTGAGCATGATAATGCGAACAGATGCGAAAGCAGGTCTTAGTGATCCGGTGGTTCTGTATGGAATGGCCATCGCTCAACAAATAAAAGGTACTCCGGGGATAACAGGCTGATACCGCCCAAGAGTTCATATCGACGGCGGTGTTTGGCACCTCGATGTCGGCTCATCACATCCTGGGGCTGAAGCAGGTCCCAAGGGTATGGCTGTTCGCCATTTAAAGTGGTACGCGAGCTGGGTTTAGAACGTCGTGAGACAGTTCGGTCCCTATCTGCCGTGGGCGTAGGAAGATTGAGGAGAGCTGCTTCTAGTACGAGAGGACCGAAGTGGACGCATCTCTGGTGTTCGGGTTGTCATGCCAATGGCATTGCCCGGTAGCTATATGCGGAAAAGATAAGTGCTGAAAGCATCTAAACACGAAACTTTCTCCAAGATTAGTCTTCCCTGAAACAAAAGTTAATTTTTTTGTTATCTGAAGGGTTGTTGTAGACAACGACGTTGATAGGCTGGATGTGTAAGCACAGTGATGTGTTCAGCTTACCAGTACTAATTACCCAAGAGGCTTAACTTTGCAACACCAGAGATGTCTAAAAAATATATTTTTGAAAAAATCTTGTTGACCAAAGATAATAATAGATATATAATTAATTTTGCCTGGTAAAAATAGTAATTTGGTACCACCTGATTCCATATCGAACTCAGAAGTGAAACATTTTAACGCCGATGGTAGTGCAGGGTTTCCCTGTGTGAGAGTAGGAAATTGCCAGGCTAAAAACTTTCCTAGATAAAAATCCATTCTATTTTTTCAAAGAAAAATCATCTTTTTATACAATAAAAAAATATTGATTTAATATATGTAATATTTCATAAAAAAAATTAGATAAATAAATTTATTTTCTAAAATTAAATATTTTTAAATAATTGTTTTAATATAAAAAATATGATAGTTTTAAAAATATTTCTATTTTTTTTTT
>NZ_OZ060366.1:0-100299 GCF_964058925.1 Buchnera aphidicola (Tetraneura ulmi) | reverse complement strand
AAAAAAAAAATAAAAATTAAAAATTAATAAAAAAAATAATCTTATTTTTTTTATTTTTAAACATTTATTTAAAAAAAATAATTAACTTCTAACAGAATCAACTATTCCACTTTGTGTGTTGTACACCTTCTATATCAATTCTTCGATAAGTGTGTGCACCAAAATAATCTCTTTGAGCTTGTATTAAATTAGTAGGTAACAATTGACTTCTATAACTGTCGTAATATGATATTGCAGAAGAAAAAGTTGGTATCGGAATTCCTTCTAGAATAGAAAAAGAAACAATTTCTCTTAAAGATTGTTGATACTTATTAGCAATTTTTTGAAAATAAGGGGTCAATAACAAATTAAATATTTTTTTATTACTTCTATAAGAATCTATAATTCTATTTAAAAATTTAGCTCTGATTATACAACCAGATCTAAAAATCTTAGCAATATCATCAAATTTTAAATTCCATAAATACTTTTCTGAAGCATTCTTTAATTGAGAAAAACCTTGTGCATAAGAAATAATTTTACCTAAATATAAAGCTCTTCTTACATTTTCAATAAAGATACTTTTATTTTTTAAAGAACTAGTTTTATTTGGTCCAAGTAATATTTTAGAGGCAATCATTCTCTGAAATTTTATAGACGAAATGTACCTAAAAAAAACTGATTCTGTGATTAAAGATAATGGTTCATTTAATTCTAATGCACTTTGACTCGTCCAAGTTCCTGTTCCTTTATTTTCTGCTTGGTCTGAAATAAAATCTATTAAATATTTCCCATCACTATCTTTAGTAATTAAAATATTTTTAGTAATTTCTATTAGATAACTATTTAATTCTCCTTTATTCCATTCTGAAAATACATTTGACAAATCTTTATTATTCATACCTACTACATTTTTTAATAAAAAATATGCTTCAGCAATTAGTTGCATATCACTATATTCAATTCCATTATGAACCATTTTAACATAATGTCCTGATCCATTAGGTCCAATGTACTTTACACATGGATCACCATCATAATTAGCTGCTATTTTATTAAAAATTTCAGATAAGATATTATACGCACTTTTATTACCACTAGGCATGATAGCAGGTCCCTTTAATGCACCTTCTTCTCCTCCAGAAATTCCAGCTCCTATAAATCTAATTCCAAGTTTTGATAACTCATTGCATCTGCGATTTGTATCTTTATAAAAAGAATTACCACCATCAATTAAAATATCCCCTTCATTTAGATAAGGAATAATCAAATTAATTATTTCATCTGTTGCTATTCCAGCCTGAATCATTAATAAAATTTTTCTAGGAGATGACAAAGAAAAAATAAAATCTTTTATTTTATAATAAGGAAAAATTTTTAAATTAGGATTTTTTTCAATTAAAATTTTAGTTTTTTCTTTAGACCTGTTAAAAACAGATACAGAATAACCACAATTAGAAATATTTAAAGCTAAATTTCCACCCATTACCGATAAACCAATTACACCAATTTGGTTGCCTTGATTCATTATTTATCTCCCTAATAAAATAAATTTTTCTATAGAATATATAAATTAAATAATCATTCATTTTTATTTAAAAATTAATAATCTTATTAATTAATTAATTTTTATTTATCAAAACAGAAAATTTGAATTAAAAAACAAATAAAAAAACAAATATATGATTAAAAAAATAGTTTTTAAAATTTTAAAAAATTTATAACTATTTTTTTAAAAAATTATTTCTATTTTTTAATTTTTTTAAAACATCAAAGAAAGTTAATTTTTGATTACTTAATAAAACTAATAAATGATATAATAAATCAGAAGACTCATTAATTATTTCTTCTTTATTGTTAGAAACTGAAGCTAAAGATGTTTCGACTGCTTCTTCTGCTAACTTTTGTGCTATTCTACTTGTTCCACTTTTATATAAAAAATATGTATAAGATTCCTTTTTACTTTTATTTTTTTTATTCTCTATAATTTTTTCTAACTGATGTAAAAATGAAAAAATAATTTTATCAGAACTAAAAAAACAACTTTTTTTATTTAAATGACAAGTATTTCCAATAGGATTAGATAAAATTAATAAAGTATCATTGTCACAATCAAGTGTATAATCAATTACTTTTAAAAAATTTCCAGAATTTTCTCCTTTAACCCATAAACGTTTTTTACTTCGAGAAAAAAATGTAACTAATTTAGTTGATATAGTTTTTTCTAAAGCTATAAAATCCATATAACCATGCATTAATACTTCACCTGAAAAATAATTTTGAATTATAACCGGTAACATTCCATTTATTTTTTTCCAATTTACATTTAATTTATTTTTTTTAGCTAAAAAAATCATTTTCTAATCTCCAAACCAAGTTCTGATAATGTTTTTTTCAAGGTATTTATGTTTAATAATTTTTTATGAAATACCGAAGCAGCTAAAGCTCCATCTACTTTAGAAATTTTAAAAACATTATAAAAATCAAATATAGAACCAGCACCTCCAGAAGCAACTAATGGGATTTTACAAAACTCTCTAACTTTAGAAAGTTGAATGAGATCATATCCTTTCCTTAAACCATCAGAATTCATAACATTAAGTACTATTTCTCCAGCTCCTAACAATTGAACTTGATTAACCCAATCAAAAACATCCAAATTCGTTTCTTTTATTCTTTTATTACTACCAGTAAATTGATAAACTTTATACTTATTAGATATCCTATCAAACCAAGAATCAATTCCAACTACTAAACATTGACTTCCAAAACGATCTGCTATTCTAGAAATTAAACTTGGATTTTCAATAGCAGGTGAATTTATCGATATTTTATCTGCTCCAAAAGACAAAATAGCTTGAACATCTTTTAAATTTTTTATACCTCCTGCAACACAAAATGGAATATCAATTATTTCTGCAATTTTACTAATCCACTTTTTTTCTACTAGAGTATTACAAACTGAAGCTGAAATATCGTAAAATACTAATTCGTCTGCACCTTCTTTTAAATAACGAATTACTAATGGAATTATATCTCCAATTATTTCATGCGATTTAAATTGTACTCCTTTTACTACTTTTCCATTTAATACATCTAAACATGGAATTATCCTTTTCGCCAACATTTAATTGCCTCCAAAATACTAAACTTCTCTTCTAAAAAACTCTTACCTATAATAATTTCAGATATTCCATTTTTCTTTAAATTTAAAATATCAATTAAAGAACTAACACCTCCAGAAGATTGAAAACATAAATGTTTAAACGATAAACATAACTCTTTATACAAATTAATATTAGAACCCTTTAAAGTTCCATCTTTAGATATGTCTGTACATAAAACGTGTTTCAATCCAAAATCTTCATATTTTTTTAATAAATCTTCCAAAACAAAATCTGTTTTTTTTGTCCATCCATTTATAAAAACTTCTTTTTTATCTGAAATTTTTATATCTAAAGCTAAAACTATTAACTCAGAACCATATTTTAAAAGCCAATTTTTTACATTTTTTTCATCTTCAATTACAGAAGACCCTAACACTATTCTCTTTGCTCCATAAGAAAAATAATCCTCGATATCTTTTTCAGATCTAATTCCACCACCTACTTGTATATTTATTTTAACTTTGTTTAATATTGATTTTAAAAATTCTACTTGTTTATTTTTTGGATTTTTTGCTCCTTCTAAATCAACTAAATGTACGTATTTAACTCCTGCTAATCTACATTTTTCTAATTCTTTAAAAACATCCTTTTTATAAATTTTTTTTTTTTTATAATTTCCCTGAAATAAACGAACTATTTTTTTATTAAATATATCTAATGATGGAATTATCATAATTAAAGTATCTCCAAAAAGTTTTTTAACAACTGCGAACCTACAAAACTAGACTTTTCAGGATGAAATTGAACTCCAAAAAAATTATCTTTTTGTATAACAGCACTGAATTCTTGTCCATAAAAAGAACTAGCAATAGTAAATTGACCAATCGGAAAAGAATAACTATGTACAAAATAAAATCTAGATTTATTATTAATATTTTTAAATAACGGATGATTGTCTTTAATAAAGACATTATTCCATCCAATATGTGGAAGTACTAATCCATTTGATTCCAATAATGAAACGTTAGAATCAATAATTCCAAGCATTTTAATTCCATTAGACTCCATACTAAAAGAACTTAAAACTTGCATTCCTAAACATATACCCAGCATTGGTTTTTTAAATTTTTTTATTGTTTTAATTAAATTAAATTTATTTAATTTATTCATAATTGACAATGCAGTACCAATTCCAGGAAAAATAACTCTATCAGCAGATAATATTCTAGAAGAGTTACAAGTAATTTCTGGAAAATAACCTAATCGTTCAATCGATAATTTTACAGAAAGAAGATTAGAGCAATCTGTATCTAAAATAACAATTTTCACAATTATAAAATTCCTTTTGAACTTGGTAAGTAACTATCAGTTATTTTCTTTGCTTGTTTTAAAACCATTCCAAAAGATTTAAACATACTTTCAGCAATATGATGATCATTTTCTCCTTTAGATTTTAAGTGAATTGTACACATCATAGAATAAGCAACTGAACTAAAAAAATGTTTGATCATATCAGTGCTTAAATCACCTATTTTTTGATATTTAAAAATTGATTCATAAGACAAATATGGTCGTCCTGATAAATCCAATATACAAGTACTTACACTTTCATCCATTGGCAAAGTAAATCCAAATCGACCAATACCAACCTTATTATTCAAAGCTTTTAAAAAAGCATTTCCAAAAGTTATAGCAGTATCTTCTACAGTATGATGATCATCTACTTGTGTGTCTCCATTAGCAAAAATATTCATTTTAAATGCTCCATGAACAGAAATTTGATCTAACATATGATCAAAAAATGGAATTCCGGTACTAATATTACTTTTTTCTATTCGATCTAACCATATTTCGACTAAAACTGACGATTCACTAGTTTTTCTAATACATTTACCATACCTGTTTTTATTTGAAGAAAGTTTTTCAGCTATTTCAAACCAATTATTTTTTTCAGGATGGTATAATAAACCAGTTACTCCAATATTATTTGCAAACTCCATATCTGTATTTCTATCTCCAATAACATAACAACTACTTTTATGTAAAATATTCTTTTTAAACCAATCTTTAAGTAATCCTGTTTTTGGTTTTCTACATGAACAATTTTCTTTTTCTTGATGTGGACAAATAAAAATTTCTTTAAATAAAATTTTTTGAGATTTAAACGTATTAATTATAAAGTTTTGAACTTTATTAAAACAAGAAAACGGAAATTGTTTTGTTCCTAATCCATCTTGATTAGTAATCATAACAAAACTATATCCATAACTTTTTAGTTTTATTAAAGATAAAAAAACTTCTGGTTCAAATTTAATTTTCTCTAAACTATCAACTTGAAAATTGATTTCAGGCTCTTTTATTAAAGTACCATCTCTATCAATAAACAAAATTTTTCTTAATTTATTAATTTTCATATTTTTTTCTATATTATATATTTTTAATTACTTTTAAAAAATTTAAACATTCACTACGAGTTCCAATAGAAATTCTAATACATTCCTGTAACCCATATTTTTCTGTTTGATCACGAATTATAATTCCTTTTTTTTTTAAAGAATTGATTATTGATTCAACACAACTAAATTTTACTAACAAAAAATTAGTATAACTATTAAAAACTTTTATTACAAAACCACATTTTTTTAATTCACTAAAAAACCAATTTCTAGTCTTAATTAACGAATGTACACAATCTTTCATAAAAAAAATATTTTCTTTTTTTAACGAAGATACAGCTATTTGTTCTACCGGTCCAGGTAATGGATATGGAGCAATAACTTTGGATAATATTTTTATTACTTCTAAATTAGACACAACAAAACCGCATCTAATACTAGCTAATCCAAAAGCTTTAGATAAAGTACGTAAAATTACTAAATGTTTATACTTAGATAATAAAGACACACAACTTCCTTTTGAAAAAAATTCAATATACGCCTCATCAATAACTACTAAACTACGACCAAAACTAATTTCTAAAATTTTTTCTATATCAATAATACTAATTATATTTCCTGTTGGATTATTAGGATTACAAATATAAATTATTTTTACATTATTTATTTTTTTTTTAATATCTAAAATATTTAAACTCCAATTAGATAATCTAAAACATACTTTATTATTAATACCAAACAATTGCGCACAAATTCTATACATATCATACGTTGGAGGACATGTTATAATTGAATCTATTTTAGATTCACAAAAAGCTTTAACTAATAACTCAATTCCTTCATCTGCTCCTCTTGTAATTAATATTTGATCTTCATTGCATCCTATATAATCAGAATAATGTGAAATCAACTTTTTAGACTGAAACTGAGGATATCGATTTAAATTTTCAATGTCTATTTTAAATGAAGTTGAAATAGGTAACTCATTTGCATTTAACCAAGTATCTCCACTTCCTCCTATACGACGAGCTGATTGATAAGGTTGAATATCTCTAATATTTTTACGAGCTAAATCTATAATTTTCAAATTTATTTTTTCTCCATTCAATCTTCTTTTATTCTTACTAAAACAGAATTTTTATGTGCATCCATTTTTTCAAAAGATGCTAATTTTAAAATAGTAGAAGACAAATTAACTAATCCATTTCTTGTTAATTCCTGTACAGTTATATCTTTTTGAAAATCAAAAACGCGTAATCCTGAATAAGATGATGAATATCCATTAGTAGGTAGAACATGATTAGACCCAGAAGCATAATCTCCTACTGATTCAGGCGACCATTTTCCTAAAAAAATAGATCCAGCATTAATAATATCTTTTAATAATTTTCTAGAATTTAAAGTTTGTATTATTAAATGTTCAGGAGCATATATATTTGATATTTTTATACATTCTAATAAATTTTCAGAAACAATGAATCTGCTATTTTCCATCGACTGAAAAATGAGATCCAATTTAGAAAAATTTTTCATTTGAGTCGAAATTGAAGAAATAACCTGTTTAACTAACGTATATTCTGGACTAATAAAAATAGATTGAGAATCCATCCCATGTTCGGATTGTGATAAAAGATCAGAAGCAATAAAATCAGGATTAGCGCTTTTGTCTGCTATAACTAATATTTCTGAAGGACCAGCTGGCATATCGATAGAAACACCTTCTGAGAAATTATTAATTTGTATTTTTGCTTCAGTGACATACACATTACCTGGTCCAAAAATTTTTTGTACTTTAGGTATGCTTTCAGTTCCAAAAGCCATAGCTGCAATCGCTTGAGATCCACCTATTTGATATATATCTTGTATCCCACAAATATAAGCGCAGTATAAAATTTCATTTGATATAGGAGGAGGTGAACATAAAATTATTTTTCTACAACCAGCAATTTTCGCTGGAATAGCTAACATCAAAACTGTAGAAACTAACGGAGACGATCCTCCAGGAATATATAAACCTACAGAATCAATTGGGATAGAAATATGCTGACATCTAACTCCTGGTTCTATTTCTACATCTATATCTTTTTTCTTCTGAAAACCATGAAAATACTCAATATTTTTTTTAGCATGAAGTATAGATTTTTTAAAATTTTCACTAACATTTAAATGAGAATTTAATACTATTTGTTGTTCAATTTTAAATTTTTCTATTTTTATTTTATCAAACAACAAACAATATTTTTTTAAAGCTAAATCACCATAATTAAAAACATCAAAAAGAATATTTCTTACTAATTTTTTATATTTTTTTTTTATATGAATATTTGGACGAGATAAAATTCTTTTTTTTTGTTCTTCATCTAATTCTTTCCAAAAAAAAACATTCTTCAACATTTATTTTTTACTCCATCATTTTTTCTATGGGTAAAACTAAAATAGAACTTGCTCCTAATATTTTTAATTTTTCCATAGTTTCCCAAAAAATACTTTCTCTACTAACCATATGCATAGCAACACGATTTTTGTCACCTACTAAATTTAAAATTGTTGGGTGTTCAGCTCCACTTAACAAACTTATTACTTCTTTAACTTTATTGATTGGAATATGCAACATAATATATTTAGATTCCCTAGCTGTAATTATACCAGTTATCCGAACCAACAACTTTTCAATAATTTTTTTTTTAAAACTAGAAATGTCTTTACTTGAACTAATTAAACATGCATGTGAATGATATATTACTTCTACTTCTCGTAAACCATTTGTTTCTAATGTACCACCTGTAGACACTAAATCACAAATAGCATCGGATAAACCAGCTCTAGGGGCCACTTCTACAGATCCATTTAATAAAAAAGAACTAAATTGAATTTTTTCTTTATTTAAATATTTTTTTAATAAATAAGGATAAGATGTTGCAATACAAGTATTATTAAAACATTTTAAATTAAAATAATTTTTATCTACTGGCACTGATAAAGATAATCTACATATTCCAAAATCTAAATCTTTAAGTATTTGATATTTAATACTTTTTTCTTGATCTTGACGAGATAGAGCTATTTCCTCTAATACATTTTTTCCAACAATTCCTAATTCTACAATACCATCCATAATCAAACCTGGTATATCATCATCTCTAACTCTCATTACTTCTATCGGCATATTTTGAGAAAAAGAAATTAAATGTTGTTGTTCTAAATTTACTTTAATTCCACAAAGAAGTAATAATTTAATTGAATCATCACTCAAACGACCTGATTTTTGTATAGCAATTCGTAAGCGATTACTATTGTTCATAATTAATAATGCCTTATAATAAAATTTTTGAATTTTAAAATTTACAAAATAAATAAAATAAGATTTAAACCTAATAATAATCTATCATTTATAATGATATTTATAATTCTAAAATTAATAATAATAGGAAAATATTATTTAATACAAAATCAAAAAAAAACAAAATCTTTTACGAATTAATCATTTTTTAAATAACTTCTAACAAAACTAATATTGCTACGTTTGTTCCAAATCTTTTTGGAGCTTCATGAAATGCTATGACATTTGGGTGTTGTGATAACCAAAACGGAATATTTAACTTTAGTATATTTTTTCCATGTCCATGAATAATAGACACACAAGAAAATTTTTCTTTTTGACAAATAAAAAATAATTTTCCTAATTCTTTTTTTGCCTGATTTTTAGTTAAACCATGTAAATCTAATGTAATTTCAGGAAAATACTTTCCATTTTTTAAATTTTTAAGATAACCAAAAAATATTTTATTACGAATATAACATATTGGATTTTCTTTTAATAAAAAATATTTTTTTGTATTAGAAAAATAGTAACTATGCAATTCTTCTTCAACAATTCGTTTTTTTTTATAAGATTTTAAATTTATATAAAAACGTTTATTTTGATAAAATTTATCTTGAACAATTTTATTTGTATCTATCATATACTCTTTAAAAGACAATTCATTTAGATTTAATAACTTTTTCTCTTTAGTCATAACTTAACCAAAAATTTTTTATTTATAGTTTTAAAAATTAAAAAAAATAGTTTTAAACTAAATTTAAAAACTATTTTTTATATTAATTAAATTAATTAATCGTATTTAATTTAAATATTATTTAAAAGTAAAAAATATGCAAATTATAAATTTTTAATTAAATATTTATATTTAAAAAAAAGATTAAAATAAAAAATGTATTATTAATTATAAGATGATTATTATTTACAATAAATAAATATAAAAAAGGAAAAAAAATGCCTGGAAATAGCATTGGAAAAATGTTTAAAGTAACTACATTTGGAGAATCACATGGAATAGCTTTAGGAGGTGTTGTTGATGGAGTTCCTCCAGGTTTAGAATTATCTGAGCAAGACTTGCAAAAAGAACTAGAAAAAAGAAAACCTGGAACATCTAAATATACTTCACCTAGAAGAGAACCAGATAAAATTAAAATCTTGTCTGGAATATTTAACGGAAAAACAACTGGAACAAGTATAGGATTAATCATTTATAACCAAGATCAAAGATCACAAGATTACGAAAATATTAAGAACTTATACAGACCGGGTCATGCAGATTTTACTTATGAAAAAAAATATGGAATTAGAGATTTTAGAGGAGGGGGAAGATCTTCTGCAAGAGAGACTACTATTCGAGTAGCTGCAGGAGCAATTGCAAAAAAATATTTATTCATTAACCATAAAATAATCATCAAAGCATATTTATCAAAATTAGGAAAAATTAATTGTAAATTTAGTTCTCTAAAAGAAATTGAAGAAAATCAATTTTTTTCTCCAAATAAAAATATTTTAAAAGAACTAAAAAGTTATCTAAATAAAATAAAAAAAGAAAAAGATTCTATTGGGGCTGAAATTACTGTAATAGCTAAAAATGTTCCTATAGGATTAGGAGAACCTGTATTCGATAAACTAGATGCTGATATTGCTCATGCATTAATGAGTATTAATGCTGTAAAAGGAGTAGAAATTGGAGATGGTTTTTCTGTAATTGAACAAAAAGGAAGTGAACATAGAGATTATATGTATAACGAAAAATTTAAAAGCAATCATTCAGGTGGAATCCTAGGAGGTATAAGTAATGGAAACACCATTATTGCCAAAGCAGCATTTAAACCTACTTCAAGTATTGGAATTCCTGGAATAACAATTAATAAAAAAAAAGAAAATTGCAAATTTATAATAAAAGGAAGACACGATCCTTGTGTTGGAATTAGAGCTGTTCCAATTGTAGAAGCTATGCTTTCAATCGTATTAATGGATCATTTATTAAGAAATCAATCTCAATGTTTAAATCAAATAATAAAAAACAACCAAAAAAAATAAAAAAATTCTATATACAAAAATAATTATTTTTTGTATTAAAAACTACAAATTATAATTAAAATTGGCGGGCAGAAACACACCCGCCTAAAAAAAATTATTGATTGAAATATTAATTAATAATTGATATTCATAATATGAATAATTTTTAAAAATTTTTAAAAAATTTCTTAATATTCTTATTAAAAAAAATAATTTTTCTATACATTTTAAAACTTTCTTTTGTGGTAATTATTTTTTTTAAAAAATTTAAAGAATATAAAAACTAAATATTCTAATTTAGAAAAACTATATTTTTCAATTTAACTAAAAAAAATTGATATAAATAATAATTTTTAGTTATTATTAAAATAAAAATTAATTTTTTTTTCTAAATAATAGAATTTATCACTATTTAAAAAATAATATATTAATTAATATTAGTTTAATTATTTAAAAATTAATTAAAAAACTAAACAACCTTAAAGAAAAATTAAAAAAATATTTTCATGTATATATTATTTTAAAAAATAAAAGTTGAATATAATATTTATATTTAGATATAATCTAAAATATTAATACATTAAAGATAATTAATAAAATTTTTAAATTTTAAAAAATATAGTCGTTTCAAATATAGATAAATTATTAATTTATAAAATTTTACTTAAAGTATATTCATTGTTGTATAATAAATATTTATTTTTATAATTTAATAAATTATTGAATAAATTAATTTATAAAAATACTTTCTATAAAAAAAATATATGTATTACATTAAAAAAATAAAAATTGAATGAACTTAATAATATTTAAAATATTAACTTCTATTTATTAATTATTTTACTGAATTAATTTTTAATAAAATATAAAAAAATTATTTTTAGGATATAACATATAATGTTAAAAGGAAGTATAGTAGCACTAATTACACCAATGAACGAAAAAGGTAGAATTTGTAAATTTAGTTTAAAAAAACTAGTGAATTATCATGTCAAAAATGGAACATCAGCAATAGTTTCGGTTGGTACTACTGGAGAATCAGCTACATTGAATCAATCTGAACATATACATGTAGTAATGTTAACACTAGAATTTTCTGATGGGAAGATTCCAATTATAGCCGGAACTGGAGCTAATGCTACTAAAGAAAGCATTTCTCTAACTAAAAAATTTGAAAATAGTGGAATAGCTGCATGTTTAAATGTTACTCCTTATTACAACAAACCAACTCAAGAAGGACTATATCAACATTTTAAATCTATATCAGAAAATACTGAACTTCCTCAAATATTGTATAATGTTCCTTCTAGAACTGGATGTGATTTAATTCCTAACACTGTAATAAAATTATCAAAACTAAAAAATATAATCGGAATAAAAGAAGCTACAGGAGATTTATCAAGAGTAAATAAAATAAAACAAAAAGTAAAAAAGGACTTTATTCTAATTAGCGGTGATGATTGTACTTTTTTAGATTTCATACAATTAGGTGGAAATGGAGTAATATCAGTTACAGCAAACATTGCAGCAAAAAAAATGCAAAAAATTTGTCAATTAGCAAATGAGGGTAATTTTAAAAAAGCTAGATTAATAAATCAAGAATTAGAAATATTACACCAATCTTTATTTATAGAATCAAATCCTATTCCTATAAAATGGGCGGCAAAAAAAATAAATCTAATTTTATCAGATAAAATACGATTGCCTTTAACTAAAATCTCTGATAACACCAAAATAACATTAATCCATGCATTAAAAAATGCAAAAATTTATAAAAAAGAGGAAAAAAATGATTTTTTATAAAAAAAAATCTATTTGTTTATGTTTATTTTTCATACTATCTTTACTAATGTCTTCTTGTTCGAATCGACAACTATACAAACATAATATGTTTAATCCATCTAAAAACATTAAAGAAGAAAATGTAGAAAACAAAAATTCACTGTTAGATATGAACAATTCAAAAAAAAATGAATCATTTAACGTTTCTGAAATACTTAAAATAAATCATAAAAAAAACAAAGAAAATAATTTAATTTAACCTTCATTAAAACGTAATTCTTAAATTAAAACAATTTCAAATACTTTAAAAAGAATTTTAAAAAAATATAATTTAATAAAAACAGAGTATCAACTTGATACTCTGAAATTTCATAAATTTAATTTATTTTATAAAAAATTAAATAAATAAATTACAAATAATTTTTTTATAAATTAAAACTAAAGCTTTTAAATCAGAAATTGAAGTTCTTTCATTACATTGATGAATTGTTTTATTTATTAAACCTAATTCTACTATTTCACTATTCATATTTGAAAAAAATCTTCCATCTGAAGTACCTCCAGAAGTAGATACTTGTGTAGAAATTTTTTGAATCGAATTAATAGATTTTTCTACTATGGGAATTAATTTACAAGGTTTAGAATAAAAAGGATTAGAAAATTGTTTCCAATTTAACTTGTATTTAAGATTACTACTATCTAATAAAAACGATATAATTGACTTAATTTTACTTACTGTAGTCTTAGGATTAAATCGAACATTAAACTCAATTTTTAATTCACCAGGTATAACATTATTTGCATTAGTACTAGAATTAATTTTATATATCTGTAATTGTGTAGAGGGAAAAAATTCATTTTTATCCTTCCAATCATATTTAATTAAATTCTGCAATATTAATATTGATTTATGAATAGGATTATCAAATAAATGAGGATAAGCAATATGTCCTTGAACACCATAAATAATTAATTGAGCACTTAAAGAACCTCTTCTACCATTCTTTATAACATCACCTAAAATAAATTCACTTGTAGGTTCTCCTACCAAACAAAAATCAATTTTTTCTTTTCTTTGAATTAATTTTTCTACTATTTTAACGGTACCATCGGTTCCAGTAGATTCTTCATCTGAAGTAATTAAAAATGTTATCCTTCCTTTATAAAAAGGATATCTAAAAATAAAATCACGAACGGCTACTATCATGGCCGCAATAGATCCTTTCATATCAACTACTCCACGACCAAAAACATAATTATTGCTAATTCTTAAAGAAAACGGATTAGAATTCCAATTTTTTATATTCCCTGGTGGTACCACGTCAGTATGACCTAAAAAAGTGAAAGTTTTTCCTTTTCCATGTTCAGCCCATAAATTACTAGTTTTATTTATTAAAATTTTTTCTACTTTAAATCCTAACGAAACTAATATTTCTCCAATTATATTTTGACAACCCAAATCTAAGGGGCTTATTGAAGGAATTTCTACAAGTTTCTTAAGTAATTCGATTACTGATAATAAAATCATTAAAGAATCCTATAGTATATTTTTTTAACTTAAAATTTAAACTAAATAACATAAAAATTAGTTTCTTAAATTTTTAAAATATATTTTTAATTAAATATATAAAAAAGGGCTATAAAAGCCCTTGTTTAAAAAAAAAATTTAAATTGAAGACACTATATATAAATTATTAATTTTTTTCACAATATTTTCAACAGTGAAACCAAATTTAGAAAACAAACATTCAGCTGATCCAGATTCTCCAAATTTATCAATTCCAAAACAAATTCCATGTATTCCTATATATTTATACCAAAAATTACTTACCCCAGCTTCAATTACTACCCTTTGTACTACATTAGGTAATATTACAGATCGTTTATATTCTTCATCTTGATTGTCAAAAACATCACAACAAGGCATAGAAACCATCTGTACTGAAAATCCTAACTGTTCTAATTTTAAAAAAACTTTATATGATAATTCTACTTCAGAACCAGTTGCAATTAAAATTAAGTCAATCGTCTTTTTTTTTCTTGTTTTTGCTAAAATGTAACCACCACGAATTATGTCTTTTATTTTACTTTCATTTATAGAATGATTAGTTATATCCTGTCTAGACAATATTAATGCGGTAGGACCATCAGATCTATTCAAAGCATATTTCCATGCTATTGCTGTTTCTAAAGCCCCACAAGGCCTCCAAACACTTAAATTAGGAACAATTCTCAAACTAGTTATTTGTTCAATAGGCTGATGAGTTGGACCATCTTCTCCTAAACCAATAGAATCATGTGTATATATAAATATATGTTTAATCTTCATTAATGCTGCCATACGAACAGCATTTTTTGCATATTCTACAAAAATTAAAAATGTAGATGTATATGGAATAAATCCTCCATGATTAGAAATTCCATTTCCAATAGCAGTCATTCCAAATTCTCGTACTCCAAAATGTATATAATTTCCAGTAGAAAATTTCTTTATTGATTTAGAACCTGACCACATAGTTAAATTACTAGGAGATAAATCAGCAGATCCACCAAATAATTCTGGTAATAATGGACCTATTATTTCTAATGTATTTTGCGATGATTTTCTAGTAGCAACTTTTTCTGTATTAGACGTTGTAGAAATGATAAATTTATTAATAGAATTAATAAAATTGATAGGAATAATACCTTTCATACGACGAATATATTCATCGTATAAAAACGGATATTTTTTTTTATAAGAATTTATTAAATTATTCCAATCTTCTTCTAAACGAGCCCCTCTTTTTGTAGCATCCCATTTTTTATAAATATCATTAGATATTTCAAAAGAATTGGTGTTTTCCCAATTCAATTTTTTTCGTGTTAATTCTACTTCCAACGTTCCTAACGGAGAACCATGACAAATTTCTTTTCCTGATTTATTAGGAGACCCAAAACCAATTGTAGTATCACAAATGATAATAGAAGGTCTGTTTTTTTCAGATTTAGCTAAAACTATAGCATTAAAAATAGAATCTGAATTATGTCCATCTACAGAATCAACTACATGCCAATTATAAGCAGAAAATCTCTTTCTAGTATTATCAGTAAACCAAGAATCAACGTTTCCATCGATAGATATATTATTTCTATCATAAAAAACAATTAATTTCCCTAATTGTAATGTTCCAGCTAATGAACATACTTCATGAGAAATACCTTCCATCAAACAACCGTCACCAACAAATACCCAGGTATAATGATCAACTATATTAAATCCTTTTTTATTAAAATTAGCTGATAATGTACGTTCTGCAATAGCCATACCTACAGCTGCTGCTAATCCTTGACCTAATGGTCCAGTAGTAGTTTCTACTCCGATTGTTTGAAATGATTCAGGATGACCTGGTGTTTTTGAATCTAATTTCCTGAATTTTTTCAAATCTTCAATAGACAAATCATATCCTGTTAAATGTAATATACTATATAATAGTATAGATCCATGACCATTAGATAAAACAAATCTATCTCTATCAAACCATTTAGGATTGTTTGGATTGTGACGCAAAAAACATCTCCATAATACTTCAGCTATATCTGCCATCCCCATAGGAGCTCCTGGATGTCCTGATTTAGATTCTTCGATTGAATCAATACTTAATATACGAATAGCATTAGCTAATTCTCTTCTAGAAATCATATACACTCCATAAATCGATTGTAAATATTTAAATTTAATAAATGTTCTTTTTAAAAAAATACATCTACAAAAAATATTTTAATAAACTAAAAAAAATTAGAAATAATGATTTTCTCTAATTTTCTTTGATCTTCTGCAAACTGTCGAATTCCTTCAGATAATTTTTCAACAGCCATAGGATCTAAATTATGTTCCCATAAAAAATTAGATCTAGATAATTTTTTAGGACGAACCATGTTGACTTTACTATTTGAAAAAAGTTTTTTTTCAATTTTTTTTGAAGAATTAATTAATTTATCTAATAAAATTGGAGATATAGTTAGTTTATCACAACCAGATAACTCTAATATTTGTTCAATATTTCTAAAACTAGCCGCCATAATAATAGTTTTATAACCGTTTTCTTTATAATAATTAAAAATTTTAACTACCGAACGAACTCCTTCATCTTTTTTTGCATTATAAAATTCTAATTTAGTAGGATAATGAATATTATACCAATCACTAATTCTACCAACAAATGGAGAAATCAAAAAAACTCCAGATTCTGCACATGCCTTAGCTTGAGCAAAAGAAAATAATAAAGTTAAATTACATTTAATATTTAATTTTTCTAATTCTTCTGATGCTTTAATACCTTCCCAAGTTGCTGCTAACTTAATTAAAATTCTAGATTTATCTATATTTTCTTCTTCATACATCTCAATTATTCTTTTTGCTTCTTCAATACATTGCAATTTATTAAAAGAAAATTTTGCACTTATTTCTGTTGAAACATAACCAGGAATTTTTTTTAGTAGTTCTACACCAATTCCAATAGATAATTTTCTAATAATAAAATTTATTGTATTTTTTTCATCCATTCCTTTTCTTTTAGAATATATAATTGCTTTATTAATTATTTTTTTATATTGATTTAAATGCCAAGAATTTAAAATCAAAGAAGGGTTAGTTGTAACATCTTCTGGAAGAAACTTATCTATTAATGTAACATCTCCAGTATCGACGACAACAGTTGAAAAATTTTTTAAATAATTTAAACTATTCAATTTTAAACTCCATAAATAATTAAATTTATAATAAGAAAACTTAAAAAATTTTTAATAAAATTTTTAATAAAAAATATATTTAATTTTCTTCTAATCTTAAAAAATAAAAACAAATCATTAAAAATAAAATTTTTAAAGATAAAATCTTTATCACTATATTAAGTTTTTCTTTTCAAAATTAAACTAACACTTGTACCTCCAAAACCTAAACTATTAGACATAGCATAATTAATTCTAGTTTCTATCATCTTCTTCGAAATATTCATACCTTGAGCCAAAATATCCAATGAATCAATATTAATACTAGGAGCTATAAAATTATTTTTCATCATAACTAATGTATAAATAATTTCATGTACTCCAGATGCTCCTAAAGAATGTCCAGTCATAGATTTCGTTGCAGAAATTTTTGGAATATTATTTTTTTTAAATACATTTCTAATAGCATTCAATTCTATAATGTCACCTTTTTTAGTAGAAGTAGCATGAGGATTGATATAATCGATAGAAATTTCTTTTAAATTATCCAATGCCATATTCATGCAACTAGTTAAACTAAATTCAGAAGAAGACACCATATCATGACCATTAGAAGAAAAACCATAACCTATTACTTCCCCATAAATTACTGGAGCTTTACGATTTAAAGCATGATTTAGTTCTTCTAAAACTATTATTCCCGATCCTTCAGATAAAACAAATCCGTCTCTATTTTTATCAAAAACCCGAGATGCTTTATTTGGTATAGAATTATAGTTCTTAGATAAAATCCTCATTTTATCAAAACCAATCGCCGCTTCTTCAGTTAATTCCTCTGCTCCTCCTGCAAAAATTATATCTTGATAACCATTTTTAATTAATTGATAAGAATGACCAATACAATGAGCAGAAGTAGTACATGCAGAATTTATAGCATAACTAACTCCATATAGTTTTAAGATTACGGATAAAACAGCAGAAATTGAAGAAGGCATAGACTTTATTATTGAATAAGGATCTTTAAACTTTTCTATCTTTATAGTTTGATTCAAAAAATTTCTTACATTCATAACACCTAATCCAGAACCAATAATTATTCCAACTCTATTATTCCTTTCATAAATTTTAGGAGACAAACCAGAATTTTTTATAGCATTTTTTAATGCTACATACGCATATTCTGAAATTTTCGTCATAAATCTAAAATTTTTTCTTTCTATATGTTGTTTTTTAAATTTAATTTTTCCAGAAACATGACTATGTATTCCTAATTGTTTCATTTTTTTAGAAAAAAAAATTCCTGATTTTCCAATCTTTAAATTATTTAATATTTCTTTTTCATTATTCCCAATACAAGAAATAATTCCTATTCCTGTTATAACTACTCTTTTCACTATTTTTCCCTTGAAAAAATAAATAAAAATACTTTTATAAAATCTAAAAAAAGAAAAAAAATGATATAATCAACTATTATTTATTATAAATAATAATTATATCTTATATATAAAAATAAAATATCTAAAAATGAAAACAAAGACCAAATTTAATCTCAAAAATATCATTAATAAAAGTTGTTTATATATTGTTCCCACTCCAATAGGAAATCTTCTTGATATTACTAAAAGATCATTATTAATATTAGAACAAGTAAACATTATTGCAGCTGAAAATATTTTTCATACAATAATTTTACTAAAAAATTTTAATATTAAAAAAAAAAAAATTATTTCTTTTCACAAATATAATGAGGAAAAAAAAACAGATTATTTAGTTAAAAAATTATTATCAGGAGAAACAGTTGCATTAGTTTCTAATGCAGGAACACCAATTATTAATGATCCAGGATTTGTTTTAGTTAAAAAATGTCAAAAGAAAAAAATAAGGGTAATTCCATTACCTGGAGCTTGTTCAATTATTACTGCACTTGTAGGATCTGGATTACCTGCTAATAAATTTTCTTATGAAGGGTTTTTTCCAAAAAAAAAAAATATAAAAAAAATATTAAAAACTATAAAAAAAAATAATAGAACAACAATTTTTTTAGAATCTTCTCATAGAATTATTAATTCTATGAAACAAATTGTTAATGAATTAGGAGAAAATAAAAAAATAAGTATAGCAAAAGAAATAACAAAAGTTTGGGAATTATTTTATAAGTCTACAGCTATAAAAATACTAAAATTTCTTCAAAAAGAATCTAAAAATAAAAATGGTGAATTTATTATATTAATTAAAGGCAAAAAACAAAAAAAAAAACAAACAGAAACAAAAAGAATTCTTAATATATTAAATAAAGAACTACCATTAAAACAATCAATATTATTAACTTCAAAAATATGTCAAGAAAAAAAAAATCAAATATATAAAGAAGCAATAAAAAACATAAAAAATGACAAATATAAAAAAACTTGATATTATATAAGACGAGTGATTTCAATTAATCGGGTAGTCGCTATTTTATATTTATTGAAATAGAGGAAAGTCCGGACTCCATAGGGTAAGGTGCCAGGTAACACCTGGGAATTTTACGACTAGTGCCACAGAAAAAAAACCGCCAAATATTAATAAAATAAATTTGGTAAGGGTGAAAAGGTGTGGTAAGAGCACACCGCAAATTTAGAAATAAATTTTGGCAAGGTAAACTCCACCTGGAGCAAGGCTAAATAAAGATTTTTTAAGTATGACCCGTACTAAAAATCTGGGTAAGCCGCTTGAGATAATAAGTGATTATTAGACTAGATAAATGACTATCAAAAACAGAATCCGGCTTATAGATTACTTGACTTCACTTTTTTAAAAACTTCATTTTTAAAATTTAAAAAATATAATATATAAAAATTTATTTAAAAAAATATATTTATAAATTAAATACATATTTAAATTTTTTTATAAACCAGAAACTTGCATTTCTGAAATAAGAATTGAACCACATTGTATATTTTTCTTATGATTAATATCATTTCCAATATATAAAATATTTTTCCAAATATTGTTTAAATTTCCAGATATAGTAATTTCTTTAACTGGATATTTAATATCTCCATTTTCTATTAAAAAACCAAAAGCTCCTCTAGAATAATCTCCATTAATTAAATTTACCCCATCTCCCATCAATTCTGTAACTAATATACCAAAACTAACTTCAGATAACATTTCTTTAAATGTAATAAACGAACTTGTGTTTTCTGTAGTTACTATAAAATTATGAATACCTCCAGAATGCCCTGTAGTCTTTAAACCTAATCTTCGAGAGGAATAACAATCCAGTAACCAAGTTTTTAAAACCCCGGATTTTACAACTTCTAAAATATTTGTTTTAACACCTTCTTCATCAAAAGGTCTGGAAAAAAGCCCTTTTTTTAAATGTGGGTTATCGACTATATTTAACCAATTAGGAAAAACTAATTTATTCAATTTATTATATAAAAAACTATTATTTTTATAAATATTGACTCCAGTAATGCCTTGTGCAAAATGTGAAAATAAACTACTAGCTACATCAGAAGAGAATATTATACAAGTTTTCATAGTAGAAATTTTTTTTGCTCCTAATCTAGAAATAGCTTTTTTTGCTGCTTTATTTCCAATTTCAATAGGAGATTCTAAATCTCTAAAATCCCTTGCTATAGTATATGAATGTTCTCTTTCCATATTCTTATTATTGTTTTTATCAGATGCTAATACTCCAATAGAAATACTATGAACAGTGCTTTTATACGAATTGATTATTCCATAACTATTTCCAATAACACTAATATTTGTATTACTCGCAAATGAAGAACCTTCTGTGTTAATTATTCTTTTGTCTGAATTTAATGCAAAACTTTCAGCACTTTTTATAATTTCTATCGTATTTTCAATCCTTTTTTCATAAGGAAAAAATATTTCTAAATCATTTATACCATTAATTTCTAAAAATTTTTTGTCTGGTAATTTAAAATTAACATCTTTTCTTGTATACATAGAAAAATTAATTGCCTTTTTTATAATGTTTTCTATTTTAGGTAAAGAAAAATCATTCGAAGAAGAAAACCCCTTTCTATTATTATGAAATAATACAACAGAAAAATTTTTATTTTTTTGAAATTCAACATTTTCTAATTTTCCAAAACGAACACTTAAATTAATTCCAAAATTATAATTTGCTATAACCATAGCAGAAAATGGAAAAAATTTTTTTCTTATTAAATCTAAAAAAAATGAAACAAATTCTCTTAATTCTTTTTCAGTTTCTAAAATATCTTTATATTTTTCCATATTCCTTATCCATATTTAAATTAATAAATTAAACAAATATAAAAAACCTTCCTAACTATTTTAAAATCTGTTATAAATAATTCTCTCTATAAAAAAAATATTAATAAAAAAACTATTTTTTAATCATTATTAAAAATTTTAAAACTATATTTTATTCAATAAAAAAAAATAATCAATCATTATCAAATCATGGAAAAAAAAATGAATATAAAAAAAATTATATCTGGAAAAAATGTACCTGAAGACGTATATGCTATTATTGAAATACCAGCTAATTCTAGCCCTATAAAATATGAAATGAATAAAAATTACAATACTTTGTTCGTTGATAGATTTATAGCAAGCAACATGATTTATCCTTGTAATTACGGATACATAAATAATACATTATCTCTAGATGGAGATCCATTGGATATTCTTGTAGTAACTCCATATCCATTATTATCAAATTCAGTTATTCAATGTCGACCTATTGGTTTATTAAAAATGAAAGATGAATCTGGAGAAGATGAAAAAATAATTTCTGTTCCAGATAAAAAAATTTCAGAAGAATACAATTGTATAAATGATATAACAGATTTTCCTATATTATTAAAAAAACAAATAGAGCATTTCTTTGAAAATTATAAAAAATTAGAAAAAGGAAAATGGGTAAAAATAATATCTTGGGAAAATAAAAAAATTGCAAAAGAAGTAATTTTAAGATCAATTAAAAGAAAAGAAAAAAAATCTCTTAATTCTAAAAAAAAATCAAACAATTAAATTCATATATTTTAGAAATTAAAAAAAAATATATTAAAAAAAATAATATAAAATTTATAGAAATCTATTAAAATTTATTTCTTTAATAAAAAAGATAATAACTATATATAAACCAAAAAAAAATATATATAAATATTAAAAATTAAAAACTAATTCTAAAAAAATATGTCTTTATATAAAAAAAAATAGGTATAAAAATGTCAAAAATATGTAAAATTACATCTAAAAAACCTATGTTCGGGAACCGAAGATCACATGCAATGAATGCAAAAAAAAGAAAATTCTTTTTAAATTTACACAATCATAAATTTTGGGTACCTGAAAAAAAAAAATTCATTCAAATTAAAGTATCTACTAAAGGAATGCGAATAATTGATAAAAAAGGAATAACAAAAGCTCTTGAAAAAAATAAAAGAAGGATATAAAAAATGGCTAAAAGTTCAAGAGAAAAAATAAAATTAATTTCTTCATCCGGAAGTGGTCATTATTACACTACTACCAAAAACAAAAGAAACAATACAGAAAAACTAGAACTAAAAAAATATGATCCGTTCATAAGAAAACATGTAATTTATAAAGAATCTAAAATAAAAAGATAAAATTTTTAAAAAATTATTAAAAAAAGTTAAAATTAAAAAACTTAATCAATTACCAATTTCATTCTGATAGAACGTAAATTGGTAATTTTAATTTTAAACAATACAAACTTAATATTTTACTAAAAAATCTTATTACCAACATAATAATTCAGAAAAATATTTTTACTAAAAAAATTAAGTAAAATAACCATATGTTTCTAAAAATAAACGTTTAAAAAATAAAATGGAAATTGGTACTAAAGTATAAATAAGAAACATTCCTGCAAATAAAGTTATAGGAAAACCGACAGAAAAAATAGAAATTTGAGGGGAAATTCGATTTAAAATTGCTAAAATAACATTTAAAACTAACAAAGTTAAAAAAACTGGAAAAGAAAATCTTATTGCATTTAAAAAAACTACAGTTGAATAATTTACTAAAACTGAAAAAAAATAAGGTTTTATATATAAAACATTGCTAACTGGAAAATCATAAAAACTATTACATATAATAAAAATTATTGCTAAATGACCATTAAATTCAAGAAATAAAAAATATGTTAATAATTTCAAATAATGAGAAATTAAAGAAATACTATTTTTATTTCTAATATCAAAAAAATTTGAAAAAGATAATCCCATCTGAGAAGAAATTATTTCTCCTGCCATTTCTAACGAAGAAAAAGCCATCTTAATAACAAATCCAAAAATATACCCAAGTAAAATTTGTTCAATTAAAACTATAATAGCCGAAAAAAAAGACAAATTATCATCTTCCATTTTTGGTATGAATGGAAAAATTAAAAAACTAATTAAAAAAGATAAAACAATTTTTATTCGACTATTAACAATTGTTTCTCCAAAAACCGGAGCTACTGAAATAAATGCTAATATTCGAAAAAAAGGAAAAAATAAACTTTCTAAAAAATGCAATGATTCGATACTATTTAAAGTGAACATTGATGTGCTATGGTAGGTAAATTAATAAATAATGTGTTTATATAATTAATCATTAAGTGTAACATCCATGGACCAAAAATAAAAATAGATCCAATTACTGATATTAATTTTGGTATAAACGAAAGAGTTTGTTCATTTAATTGAGTTGATGCTTGAAAAATACTAACAAACAAACCAGTAACCAATGCTGATATCAGTGCTGGAGCTGATAAAAGCAATGAAGTTTTCATAGCTTGACGAAACATTGACATTACTAATTCAGGATTAGTCATAAACACCCCATTTATCATTCTATTATTTATAAAAATAAAAAAAGTCTAAAAATAGAAATAATAATAAATTTATTTTAAAAAAAAGTTAATTAAAATTTTTCTATCAAAATTTTTTTAAACCAATTTAAACAACATAAATAGATACAATTACTTAATATTTAATACTAATATTTTTAAAATTTAGTAAAAAAAACTATTTGCTAAAGAATTAATAAGTAAATGCCAACCGTCTACTAAGACAAATAACATGATTTTAAAAGGTAAAGAAATACTAGATGGAGGAACCATCATCATACCTAATGCCATTAATATACTAGAAACAACTAAATCAATTATCAAGAATGGAATAAAAATAGTAAATCCAATTTGAAATGCTGTTTTTAATTCACTTGTAATAAAAGAAGGTAACAAAATTTTAATTGGTATCATCTCTTTGTTAGAAAAATTAGAAGAAACATGAGATAATTTACAAAATAATTCTAAATCACTTCTACGAATTTGTTTTAACATAAACTTTTTAAATGGTTTAAAACCATTTTTAACTGCAGTAACAGAAGAAATTTTATTTTCACTGTATGGAATATAAGATTCTTTATAAACTTTTTCAAAGACAGGACTCATAATAAAAAAAGTTAAAAATAAAGATAAACCTAATAATATTTGATTCGATGGAGCGTAAGGAGTTCCAATAGCACTACGAAGAAATCCTAAAACAATAATAATTCTTGTAAAACTAGTCATCATCAACAAAATTGCAGGTATAAAAGTTAAAGATGTAAGAAATAATAAAGTTTCAATTGGAAATGACCAAATTTGTTCTCCATTCGATAAATTCTGAGTTATTATTCCTGGTATATTTGCATATGTTTTAGGGGATATTAAAATTAAAAATAATAATGGAACAATCTGATAAATCATCGTATCTATCCAAGATATTAAGTTGTTTTATTCTACTTTAATTTTAAAAAAATATTTTTTTAAAATTAAAGAATATAGTTATTTTATTTTATTTAATAAACTATTTATTAACTAATTTTTTTAGCTTAAATAAATTAATTTTTTTAAATAATTGTAAAAATAATCAAGTTTTATAAATCTTATATATTTAAGAATAAAATAAATAATAATAGTAATTTTATTACAATAAAAAATATTTGTAAAATAAAATTATTCATTTCAATTGGTTAATATTTTTTATTTTTTCTTGACTATAAATTATTCTAATTTATTAATCCTTTCTCTAGAAGAAATTATTTTAGTAATTCTCATACCATATTTGCTTTCTATAATTACAATTTCTCCTTCTGCAATTAAATAATCATTAATATAAATGTTCAATGGTTTATCTATTTTTTTATCCAATGGTAAAATTGAACCAATAGACAATTTTAAAAAATCTTTAATAGAAATTTTTTTATTTCCTAATTCTACAGAAAGTTTTATAGGTATTGAACCTACTAGGGTTAACCTGTTATTTATTGTATCAATATTATTCACAGTTTTTTTTTTAATTTTTAAACTTTGCCTACTATCATTATTGCTACTATCAATAATTGTATCTGAATAATTTTCTTCTTTTTTAGTTGAATTATTTTTATTAGAAATATGAGTATTAGTAAAACTTTTCTCATTTTTATTCATACAATTGTTCCTTAAAATTAAGAATTAATTTAACAATTTATTTTTTTTATAGAAACAGCATGTTTTCCTTTTAATAATCCATATTTTCCAGAAAATAAATATTTTCCAAAAGAATATCCTGTTACTGTTTCTGGATCTTCCAAAGGAATAATATCACCGACTTTTAACTTATCAATTTCAGAAATAGATAAGAAGATATCTTTAAATTTAACTTTTACATCAATTTTTATATCACTAAAATCGTTAACAAAAGAATTTTCATTTTGTTTCTGATTTTTTAGAACATTTAAGTTTTTATTTTTAATAATAGTATTCTTAATTTCATCTATTTTAGAAAGTAATATACCAATATTAAAGTTTAATTTTAACTTATTTATTTCTATTTCAAAAACTGAAACCATTAACTTAGTATTATTAGAATGAACTTGTTCTTTTTTCTTAATAAAATCATTTTTTAAACTTATAGCTCTATAATCTAATTTAAATTGTTTATTACAAGCTATACAATAAGATTGCATTGCTAATTCATATATTTTTTTTATTATTCTAAATTCGTTAGATGTAAATTTTCTTTTTTCAATTGTATTAAAAGGATAGTAACCATTGCCCCCAAATAATAAATCTATTATTACAATCAAGAATTCTGGAGAAAAACTAATAAACGCACAATCAAAACAAGAAAAAATTCTAGAAAAATTAAATTGTAAAAAATTATAGTTTTTTAAATAAAAATCAGAATAAAAAACAATTCTATTCTTTTTTAAACAAAAATTAACCTTATTCAATTCAAAATAATTACATAATTTTTTCTCGAAAACACTTATAAAAATACTAGAAATTATATCAAAGATACATATTTCACTATTTAAAATATAATTTTTTCTAACGTTTATAAAATTTTTATCATCACTAATATTAAAAAAATTAACACTCCTCTTTTTCATTAATTTTAAAATAGAAAAACTGTTAGAACTTGACTTTTCATTAATAGTATCGTCCATTGCATGTGCCTCATAGAACAATTATTGTTTAATATTTTTTTAAAATTTTAAATAACTTTTTTAAAAAATTATAAAACATTAATTTTTTTTTAAAAATTTAATACTTCAATTAAATTGAATTACTTAAAAAAAATAAAAATTAAATATAATTTTAATCTTTATTCAATAAAATATTTGAGAATTTATATTGCTTGATTAAATTAAAAGAATTTATTTTTTTTTTATAAAAATATTTATTTTCAAAACTTTTATAAAAATTATTTTGTAAATATTTTAAATTTTTATTTTTAATATCATTCTCTTTAAATTTATTAAAAAAATCTTTTTTTAAAACTTCTATTTCATCAAAAATTATTTTATTTTTTTTTAACCGTTTTTTTAAATCTGGTAAAAAAGATTTTAAAAATGAACACAAAACTGAATTAGTAGAAAAAAAGTTTAAAGAAATCTTCTTATTTTTTATACCAAATTCAACTAAAATATTTTCTAAATCACTAGAAGAAATTAAAAATTTCAATTTATTTTTTTTATTTTTTTTAAAACTATTTAATATTTTTTCTAAAAAAAATTTTTTCAATTCTTCTCTATTGTAAATAGAATCATTAAAAAAAATTACTGAAAGAAAATCATTTCTATTATATATTTTCTCAAAAAAAGAAAAAAAAATGGTTTTTTCATTAAGATTTATATTTTTTTCATCATTAAAATTTTTAAATTTTTGATCACAATCATATAAAAATGATAAACAATTATTTTTATCAAAAAAAAATATTTTTTCATTAAATTTTTTAAATATATTTGATGATAGTAACAAACTATCGTACATTTTATTATTAAAAAAAATATATTTATCATAATTACTGTTTTTAAAATTTTTTACTTGTCCTAAAAAAAATTCTGTATTTTTATTATTAATATTTAATTTTTTATAAAATTTATTTTTTATGTTTAAAAAAAAAATTGTTTTTATTTTTTAATACATCAAAACAACTACACATCCAATTATTTTTTTTTTTATAAAAATTTAAAATACCAATTTTATTGATTAAATTATTTTTATTTAATGAATCGTGTAAAAAATTTACTTTTAAAGTATCTGTAATTTTACTAGAAAAACAACAACTAATTTGATAAATAGAACTTGGAAAAATATTATTAGATTTAAAATATTTTTTCTTTTTTAAGTGATTATATATATTCTTAAATTTTTTATTTTTAGGATAAATCTCAAAAATAGAATTCAAACACTTATTTTCTTTAAAATTATTTATTTTATTATCTAAATTTTTAAGCAACATTGAATGTGTTATCCTTTATTTCAAACAAAAAAGAATCATTAATTCATCTAAAATTCTTTGATTTAAAAACATTTCTTTTGATTTTTCTTTTTTATAAAAAATATTATTTAAAAATTTATACATATTTATTTTTTTAAATTTTTTTTTACAAGAAACAATAATATTTTTTATTTCTTTTCCCTTATTTTTGATTTTTTTTTCTTTAATTAAAATATTTTTATTTAATAAATCTAAAAAAAAACTATAATTTTTCCATTCAATTTCATTTATTCCAATAGATTTTTTAAATTTAAAATTATTAATATATTCACTTTGATACTGTATTAATATTAATTTTTCTTTTTTTATAGTTTCTAAAATAATGTTTTTTTTTTTTAGTAAAAACATTATTTTTTTTAATTTTAATTTTTCTATATCTTCTATAATTGAATACAAATTCATTTTTTTTAACATGTATTGCCAACCTAAAATAAAACTCAAATTCACTAATTTTTAAATAAATTTTCTAATTCTTTAATCGAATTTAAAAAATTAAAACTAGTATTTATAGATTGTTGTAAAAAAAAATTCAATCTTTCATATTTATTAATAGACTCGTCAATAACTGAATCAGTCCCAGATACATATGCTCCTATATTTATTAATTCTTTATTTTTTTTATATATAGACATCAATTGTTTAAACTGTAGCATATAAGAATAATGTTTATTAGAAACTAATCCAGTCATAACACGACTTATAGAAGATTCAATATCTATAGCCGGGTAAATTCCTAACTTAGCTTGTTCTTTAGAAAGTACTAGATGTCCATCTAAAGTAGATTTAGATATATCTGAAATTGGATCATTTCCTTCGTCTTCTTCTGTTAATACTGTATATATAGCACTCATTGAACCTGATTCTAAAGATGAATTCCCTGCTCTTTCTAACAAATGTGATAATTTAGAAAAAACAGAAACAGGATAACCTTTTGAAACTGGTAATTCACCCATTGATAAAGCTATTTCTCGTAAAGACATTGCATAACGAGTTAAAGAATCAATAATCAACAAAACATTTTTTTTTTTATCATCTCTAAAATATTCAGCAATCCTAGTTGCATACATAGCACCCTGTATTCGAAGTAATGGTGATGAACCTGCTGGTTCTGCTACAATCACTGACTTAGAAATTCCAACGGGTCCCAAAACGTTATCTATAAATTCTTTAATTTCTCTACTTCTTTCTCCAATCAGGCCAATAACAACTACATCGGAAGAACAATATTTTGTAATCATGCCTAACAAAACACTTTTACCTATTCCAGAAGTAGAAAACAACCCAATTCGCTGTCCTAATCCAATAGTAAACAATGAATTTATTGATCTTATTCCAACGTCTAAAATACTGTTTATTGGTTTACGAAACATTGGATTAATTGTCGTATTAATAATACTATCCTGTAAATCAGGAACAAACTTTCCTAATCCATCAATAGTGTTACCTCTACTATCTAAAACCCTTCCTAACATATTTTCACCAATAGGAAACTGCTGTTCTAAAAAACTATTTTTTTCTTTAGACTCTGAAATTATTGGGAAAACACGATCTCCTGAACAAATTCCACTAATTGTACCATCTAACGGAATAACAAACATAACATTTTTTTTGAACCCTACTACTTCAAATATTTTTCTATAAAAATGTTTTTTTTTCTTATTTTGAATATAACAAAGAGAACCTATTGGTAAATTAATACCACTAACTAATAAAATTAATCCTTGAGTAGTTACTACTGAACCTGAATAAACAGTATCATTAACCTTATTCACTTGTCGTTCAAGAAAATTAATTGTGTCTATAAATATTTTTTTTCCTTTTATTATCATTAATATTAATCTCTAAAAATAATTAGTTGACAAAGTTCTTCCCATATAGTATTGATACAAGAATCAATTCTGCCTCCATTAGAAAAAAAAATTTTACAACCTCCTTTATCTACATCAATATTTCCAACTATTTTCCACTCATTAGTAGAAAAAATTTCCCTAAAATTATCTTCCACCAAAAGCTTATTATCAGGATGAATATGTAATTCTAACTTTTTAAAAATCATAAAATCTTTATTCAAATTTTCTTTAATTTTTGATATTAATTTCTTTTCAGTAACTAAAGAATTAGTCTCTCCAACTATTTTTTTTACTATTTTTAATACTAATCGAACTAATTTAAAAGACATTAATTTTTCTAATGATTCAAGTGAAAATTTAAAATCTTCTAAAAAAACTTCAACATTTTTAAAAAATTCTATTTTTTCTTTTTCAAAAATAGAAAATTTCTTTTCAAATAATAACTGTTTATTTAATTTTTCTACTTTAGATTCTTTCTTTCTTTTATTTATTAAAATCTCTTTTTTTTGACAAGAATTATTACTACTATTATTAACAACAATAATGTTATTATTAAAATTATTAGAATTCTTTTCAGAAGATGTTTTTACTATTTTTTTAGAATTATCAATAAAACTTTTATCTTTTCTATGAGATAACTTATTTTTTATTACTTTTTCTTTCATAGAAAAATCATTTGGATACCATTTTTTCCATTTTGTAGAAGACAATACGTATCTAGACATAAAATTATTCCAATGGTTCTATAGATATTTTTTTAACTCTTAATAAATTCTTGATTAAATTTACTACAAAATTTTTTTCTTTTTTAATCTCTATTTCAGAAAAAAAATTTTTTTTAGAATATTCCCTTTTGAAATTATTTATATCAATTTTATTCATATTTTTTAAAAATTTTTCTTGTATTTTACGATCAGAAATTTTTAAAATTTTAACTAATCTAGTTAAATCTAATTCCTTCATTAAAACTTTTAGATATAAATCTTTTAAATCAATAATATTTTCAAATTTAAATCCAAAGTAAATAATTTTTCTTACTGTCATTAAATCCAAAAATTTCATTTTTTTTAAAATATTTATTTTTTTTTCTTTTTCCATTAATCCTAATAATTTATTAGTAGTACGTATACCTATAACCTCCCCAAAAATTTCTCGTTTTCGTTTTAAAATTTCTTTCAATACTCTAGAAAACAAAATTTTAGTACATCTTTTAATAAATTTAATTTTTGAAATTTTTAAAATGATTTCTGTCCGTATAGAATCATTAAAAATATTTAAAGTCTCTAAAGCTAGAGTTTTATCTATATGAAAAAAAATCATAGCTATAATTTGCAAATGTTCATTTTTAATCAAACTAAACAATTCATTAGAAACAAGAAGATTCAACTCTTGCAAATAACTATCTATATTTCGAATTTCAGATTCTTCATTAAATAAAAGCTCAGTTTCTTGAAATCCAAAAATTTTTTCTAAATTTTTAAATAAATTTTTTCTAATAACATTAGAAATTGAATTTTTCTGTTTTAAAAAATCATAATCAAATTCTTTAAACACTAAATCGATATCTTCAGAAGTAATTTCTCTCATAGAAGATGCAACACCAACTAATTTTTTTATTTCAGTAGAACTCAAATATTTTAATACTTCAGATGAATTTTCTAAATCTATAGACATTAACAAAATAACACTTTTTTCTAAACCGTTTAGTATCATAATTTATCACCATTCATCCATTTTTTAATAATTGAAGCAGTGATTTTCGATTTTTTTTCTATTATTTTATTTAAAGAATCGTTAGATTTCTTGTTTTTTTCAGATTTAATATCTTTATCAATTGTTTTATTATTTTTAGAATTTTCTTTTCCTAACTTATTATTATCTTTCTCTAATTCATTATTCTCTTTGTTCTTTTTATTATCTTTTTCTAATTTTTTGTTTTCTATAGAATTATCTTTTTCTAATTTATTATTATCATCTACTGAAACAGATTCAGAATTATTTATAGAAGACAAAGAAATTTTTCTTTCTTTTCGATTTGTATTTTGATAACGAGAATGGTTTAATTTCTTCTTATATTTTAAAAATTTTAATTGATTTAACAGTATTAAAAATATTAAAAATGTAATAAAATATAAATATGTGTTACTGATTAAAATATTTTCTTTAGAATTATCTTTTAAAAAAGAATTCTTTACTATATTTATTTTTTTTTTGTTTTCCCTTTCATTTTCGTTATAAAAAAAAGATTTAGTAACATTAACGCAATCACCTCTTTCTTTAGAAAAACCAATTGTTCCACTTACAATACTTTTAATTTTATCTAAATAACTATCATTGACAAAAATTTTTTTCCCTTCTGTAGTTTTCAATATATGATTAACTACAACAGATACTGAAATTTTATTTATTCTACCAGAATTAATTTTAGTGTCTTTAGTAATATGACTTAATTCATAATTAATATTACTATTTTTTTTTGAAACATAATTTTTAAATTCTTTTGGTTCGGTTTCTGAAGAAATTTTATTTTTTTTATTAAAATGTTGTTCTTTTTTAAACGAATTTATCATTTCAGAATTATTTTTATATTTAACGTTTCCTTCTTCCGATCGAATAGATTTATCTCTGTTATAAAAATTAGGATAATATTTTTTTTCTGTAACTTTTTTTGGATCTAAATCAATATTAGCCATTACTTGGACACAAACATTATTTTTCCCTAGTATAGGGAATAACATAGATTCAATTTTTGATTTATAATTTTCTTCTACAAAATTTATATAATTGAATTGTTTATAATGTAAACCTAAATTGTTATTTTTCCTATTTAAAAATCGACCAAATTGATCTAATATAATGACATCTTTTTTAGATAAACCAGTGACGCTATTTGAAATAAAACGAACGATTGAATCTACTTGATGTGAACCCAATGTTTGACCTGAAAATAAAGTTAAAATAACAGAAGCAGAAGTTTTCTTTTCTTTATCTAAAAATATAGATTCTTTTGGAAGAGATAAATGAACTTTTACATCTTTTATTCCATGAATCAAAAGTATGCTCTTAGCTAATTCTTTTTCTAAAATTACTTGATTATTTTTTTCTTCGGAAAAAAAATTAATCATTCCAATTTTTTTTTCATTCGATAAATCAAATTCTGAATCTGAAATACTCTTAGAAAATCCATTCTCAGATAACAATAAACGAACTTCATATAGTTGTTTTTTTTGAACTAAAATACCATCATCGTTTTTAGAAATACGATATGGAATATGCATTTTCGTTAACTGAAGAACGATTTCTTCTTGATCTTTCTGAGATAATTTATCATATAATAACTGATAAGAATCTTCCTTCATCCATAAAAATAAAGAAAAAAAAACTGCTAATAAAAAAGATATTAATATCAGAACTAATTTCGAATTCATGTAAAAACGACTAAAAAAATTTTCAATAAATTTTTTTGAATTAAAATTATTTGTTTTACTAACGTTCATGAAATCTTCCTATTTTATACGTAAACTTTTAATATTATTCAAGAAAAAAAATATATCCGGAAAATTATTTTCATAACATTTTTACAAAAAAAAATTATTTTTAACTAAATTAATTTTTAAGAATAAATCATAAATAATATTGATTTTAAAAAATACTTTAATATATTATATATTAATAAAAAATCTATAAATAAATTTATGAGGAAGTTATGTTTATTGAAGGTCTAAAAATGATCGAAAACACAAGTCCAAATTTTAACAAATCTTCTACTTTTTCAAACAAATTTAATTCTGAATTTAAAAAAAATATTTTTTCACAGGATGAGAATAATTCTTTTAATCAAAAATCTTTATTTGAAAAAAGAGACAACGTTTCTCTGCATAATTTAATGATTGACTTACAAAAATCATCCCTATCCATACAACTAGCAGTACAAATTAGAAACAAATTAGTGTCAGCTTATAAAGAAATTATGAATATGCCTGTTTAATAAAAAATTATGTTCACTACTTAATTTAATAATTGTGTAGTGAACATTAAAAAAAATTGGAGCAGAGCGGATTCGAACCGCTAATCTTTTGCATGCCATGCAAACGCTTTTCCAAAATAAGCTACAACCCCTATTAAAAAATCTTTATACATTTACAAATATATAGTTAAAAACACTAAATATGTCAATTTAAAATTTTAAAATCATTTTTTTATACAAAAAAAATAAAAATTATTACAAAAAATTAAATTTCTATAAAAGTCACTTGATTTTGAAAATTTTTATAAAATTTTTAATTCTAAAAAGACATTTTTCTTTTCCAAAAAGATATAGTATATCTTTAATACTTGGAGTATGTTTTTTTCCAGTCAAAGATAATCTAATTATTTTCCCAACTTCACTAAACGAAATTTCTAATTCAAGCAAACAAGATTTAAGCAATTGAGATAATTTTTCTATTTTCCAATCTTCAATAAAATTTATTTTATTTAAAATAAATTTTAAAATACAAATATCTTTAGCAGTTATATTTCTTTTGACTTCTAAATGATCAATAACTAATTTATCTTCATAAAAAAAACGAGAAGATTCAACCATATCTAATAAAGTTGAACATCTAATTTTCATTAATTCGAATACATCTTTTATATTTGGACCATTATTAATACCAATCTTTTTTTCTAAATAAAAATTTCTTAACTTATTAATTATTTTAGATTTTGGTAAAATATTCATATAACATCGATTAATCCATAATAATTTCTTTTTATCAAATAAACTAGATGACTTAGTTATTTTTTTTAAAGAAAATAATTTTTTCATTTCTTCAATCGTGAATATTTCTTGATTTCCATGAGACCATCCTAATCTTAATAAATAATTAATCATAGCTTCTGGAAAAAATCCTAGTTTTTTATATTCTAAAACATTAAAAGTTCTATCTTTATCTCTTTTAGAAATTTTTTTTCCATTATTATTTAATATTGTTGATAAATGAGCATAAATAGGTATTTTTTTTCCTAATGAATTTAAAATATTAATTTGTCTAACCGTATTGTTAATATGTTCTTCCCCTCTAATAACGTGAGTGATTTTCATATCATAATCATCAATTACTACTGAAAAATTATATGTTGGAAGACCATTGGATCTTTGAATCACCAAATCATCTAGTTCGTTATTTAAAAATTCAATCTTCCCTCTTACTTGATCTAAAAAAACAACTTTACCTATTTTTGGATTACGAAATCTAACCGCATATAAACGATCCGAATGATAATAACCTTCAGATATATTTCTACATTTTTCATCATATTTCGGTTTTTTACCTAATAAAATTTGTTTTTTTCTTAATTTTAATAACCTATTGGTTGAACAATAACATTTATAAGCAGTATTATTTTTTAACATTGACTGTATTATATGATTATAACGAACTAATCGACTACTTTGAAAATAAGGACCTTCATCCCAATTTAAATTCAACCACTTTAAACCTTTAAGAATAGAATCATTATAAATAATTTTAGACCTATTAATATCAGTATCTTCTATTCGAAGTAAAAATTTTCCATTATATCGTTTAGAAAATAACCAAGAATATAGTGCAGTTCTTGCTCCTCCTATATGAAAAACTCCTGTAGGACTTGGAGAAAAACGAGTTTTAACTTTCATTTTTATTGTTCCAACTATTAAATTAAAAATATTTTGAAATAAAAAATATTTATTTTTAAAACTTTAACTAAAATTAAAACATATTTTAAAATTTTAAAAAAAAAGATTGACTACTTCTTTGTAATCCTTAAAATAGAAGGTTCTAGTAGTACAGGGTGATTAGCTCAGATGGTAGAGCGCCTCCTTTACACGGAGGATGTCGGCGGTTCAATTCCGTCATCGCCCAATAAAAAATAAAATCAGGGTTGTTAGCTCAGTCGGTAGAGCAGTTGACTTTTAATCAATTGGTCGCAGGTTCGAATCCTGCACAGCCCAACTAAATTCTAAAAAAAAAATAAAAAAATTATCTAAAATTACTAATTATTTTTGAATTTAAATATTTTAATCAATGAATAAATAATCTTTCTATTTTCTTCTTTATTTATAAAACTTAGAAAATTACTAGCTACTTTTTTTCCTATTTTTTTAACTAATAATAAATCTTCAAATTTTGAATTCATTAAATTCTCTATATTTTTATAATGAGAAGACAAATTGACTGAAACGGTTTTACCTATATCTTTAATACCAAATGCATATAAAAAACGAGATAATGTAGTTTCCTTAGAAACAGATATTTCATACAATAATTTTTTAATCGAAACATCTCCAATACGATTTAAATTCACAAGATCTCGAATCTTTAAATTAAAAACATCAATTGGGCTAAAAATAATATCTTTATCTACTAATTTTCTAATTATATTTTTCCCTAAACCACGTATATATAATGCATCTTTAGAAAAAAAATGAATTAACATCCTTTCTCTTTGAGAAACACATTCAAATCCAGAAAAACATCTTAAAAAATTATCTCCAAATTTATTTTTTATCTTAGAATTACAAGACGGACAATAAATAGGAAATTTAATTGGTTTTAGATTATTTTTTTTTCTATTTTCAACATTAATATCAACAATTTTAGGAATAACATCTCCAGAACGACATATCGTGACTAAATCTCCAATACAAAAACCAAATTTTTCCATATTTTTTTGATTGTATAGAGATACTTTCTTTATTTCTACACCATCGATAAAAACTGGTTTCAATTTAGCTACTGGAATAATTAATCCTGTTCTAGAAACATTAAAATTAATATTTAATATACTTGTTATTTTTTTTTTAGACGGAAATTTATAAGCTATGGACCACTTAGGAAATTTAGAAGAAAAACCTAATTTATTTTGCATATCAATAGAATTAGTCTTAATAACAATTCCATCGATTTCAAATTTTAAAGAAGATCTTTTTTTCTTTACTTCTTTGTAAAAAGAAACTATTTCTTTAACATTAAAACATAACTGTCTTAAACTATAAACAGGTAATCCCCAAGAATCTAAAAGTTTTAAAAAATTAAAATGACTATTGGGAAACTTTAAAAATGGAGTATAAAAACCAATACTATGACAATAAAAAGACAAATTTCTTTTTTTCGTTATTATTGGATCTAATTGTCTTAAAGATCCAGCAGCTAAATTCCTAGAATTAGAAAAAAAATCACCTTTTTTATTACGAAAGCTTTGGTTTAACCGAATAAAATCATCTTTGTGAATAATTACTTCTCCACGAATTTCTAATAATTTTGGTATATTATTTCCTACTAATTTTTTAGGAATCGATTTTATCACATAAACATTATGAATAACATTTTCACCAATGATTCCATTTCCCCTAGTTGAAGCACCGATTAACTTTCCATGTTTATAAATTAAACTTAAAGCAACTCCATCAAATTTTAATTCACAACAAAATTCTGGTTTCTTTAAATTATTTTTTTTTGAAAAAGTAATTATTTTTTTAATAAAATATTCTAATTTCTCGATTGAATTTATAGATTCCAACGACAACATATTTGTTAAATGTTTAACAGTTTTCAATTTTTTAGATAAAGAAGATCCAATTTTATTCAAGTATGAAAATTTTTTTTTTATTCCTATTTTTTTCTTTAGTATGTCTAATTTTTCAATTAAAAAATCAAATTCTAAATCAGAAATTTTAGGTTTATTTAAAGTATGGTACAAATACAAATGATAACATATTTTTCTTTCCAATTTTTTTATTTTTTTTTTTACATTTTTCATAATTATTCACATTAAAAAAAAATCGAATACACATTCACATAACATTTTATAGATATATGAAAATATCTATTATCTTAAATTAACTTTAGAATTAGTTTCTAAGTTAAAAATTATTTCCATATTTTTTAATTAGATTTGTCATTTTCTCGCGATTCAATATAATCTACTTACATAATAGATAGTTTATAACTTAAAGTTATTCAAACATTAAAATTAAAAAAAATTATTAAAAAATATATAAACTTTAAAATAATTTTAATTTAAAATCATTAACCTAATTTTTTTAATAACAATATTAACTTCAATTAAATTACTAATGTCAAAAATATCTACTACCTTCTATTTATCTAATTAAATAAATAATTTTTAAATTACAAATTTTTAAAATTCAAATTTTTGTATACTAAAAATTTAAAAAAGATATAATTAATTCTAATAAAATGATTTAAAGTTTTAGAAAAAAAATTCTTTATCTTTTTATTTTTAAAAATCATTAGAATACTTCTAAAATTTAAAAAAATATCAAAAATTATAAAATCTTAGGAAAAAAATAATTTAAAATTTTTAGAATGATAAAATATTGTTAATTATAAAAATAATTTTCTAAAATAATAGTTTATAAAAAAAAAATTGATATCTATTATCAATTAGAAAAATAAAAATACTTTTCTTAACTAAAAATATTAAAAAAAATAAGAATTTATATTTTAAAAATCATTAATATCTATTAAATCAAAAAAAAATAGATACTTACAAATAAAAAATCAATATAATAACTATTAAATCTAAATTAATCTCTAAAGTTATCATATCATACTAACACTGTAGGGATTGAAAATTACTCTTAGAAAACATAAAATATAAAAACTTATACTAAAATTTTAAAGTTAAAAAATTCAATAAAAATTAAACTACTTAAAAAATAAAAAAAATAAATTTTAATGTTTCTTTGAATTCTAGTAAAAGATTTCTTAAAAAACTTTTAGATTTGTAAATAAATATTTAACTTATAAACTATTTTTAAATTTTAAAAAAAATTTAAAAAATTTAAAAATATAAAATTCAGGATTATTTATGTTAGAAAAAAAAATAAAAATAAAATCTAAACATGGAATGCATTTACGTCCTGCTGCAAAATTTGTAAAAGAAGCTAAAAAATTTAATTCTTATATAAACGTAATTTTTAAAGGGACTTCTGTAAATGCAAAAAGTTTATATAAACTACAAACCTTAGGAATAGTAAAAAATAGCGAAATAGTTTTAACTGCAGAAGGACAAGATGAAAAATCGGCTATAAAAAAATTAGAACAATTAATTTTAGAATTAGAATAAATTTTAAAAATTTAAATAAATTAAAGAATTTTACTTTTTTATAAAAAAAAATATCAAATAAATTATCGCTATTATTATGTTAAAGGTAATGTTATGATTTCAGGGATTTTAGCATCACCAGGTATTGCTTTTGGAAAAGTATTTTTATTAAAAAAACAAAAAATAATCATTAATCAAACAAACATTTCATCTAATTTAATAGATTCAGAAATAAAAAAATTCTTAAAAATAAAAACAAAAACAATAAAACAACTAGAAAAAATAAAAAATGATACAGAAAAAAAAATAAAAAAAAATAAAGAAATATTCGATGGTCATATTTTATTACTAGAAGATGAAGAATTTGAAAAAGATATTATTGAAATAATCAAAAAAAAATACAAATCTGCTGACTACGCAATTCAACTAATCATTGAAAAACAAGCAAATAGTTTAGAAAAATTGAATGATGAATATTTAAAGAATAGAGCAATTGATATTAGAGATATTGGAACAAGACTATTAAATAATCTATTTAACATAAACGTTTCTAACTTAGAAAAAATAAAAAAAAAGGTAATATTAGTTGCAGAAGACTTAACTCCATCAGAAACAGCACAAATAAATTCAAAAAAAATCTTAGGTTTAATAACTGATTTAGGAGGCAAAACTTCACATACATCCATTATTGCCAGATCATTAGAGTTACCAGCGATTGTTGGAACAGGAAATATTACAAGTCGAGTAAAAAATAATGATTTTGTTATATTAGAAGGATTAAACAATCAAATTTTCATAAATCCTTCAAAAGAAAAAATAATAGAAATAGAAAAAATTAAAAAAAAATATCTTATCGAAAAAAAAAAACTACAAAACCTAAAAATATTACCAGCAATAACACTAGATGGTCATAGAATAGAAATCAGTGCAAATATTGGAGATATTCGAGATGTAACTGGAGCAAAAAATTATGGATCAGAATCTATTGGATTGTATAGAACTGAATTCTTATTTATGGAAAGAAAAAATTTACCAAGTGAAGAAGAACAATTTATTGAATACAAAAAAATTGCAGAAATCATGGATAAACAAACAGTTATTATTCGAACAATGGATATTGGAGGGGATAAAGAATTACCATATATGAATTTTCCAAAAGAAGAGAATCCATTCTTAGGATGGAGAGCTATTAGAATATCTTTACAAAGAAAAGATATTTTACACTCACAAATACGAGCTATACTTCGAGCCTCTGCTTTTGGAAAATTAAGAATTTTATTTCCGATGATTATTTCAGTAGAAGAAATACGTATACTAAAGAATGAACTAGAATTTTTAAAGAAAGAACTGAAAAATAAAAAAATTCCTTTCGATAAAAAAATAGAAATAGGAATTATGATAGAAACCCCTGCATCTGCAATAATCGCTAATTTCTTAGCTAAAGAAGTAGATTTCTTCAGTATAGGAACAAACGATCTAACTCAATATACTCTAGCTGTAGATAGAGGAAACAAATTAATTTCTAAACTATACAATCCTATGAGTCCTCCAATACTAAAACTAATCAAACAAGTAATAGATGCTTCACATACAGAAAAAAAATGGACTGGAATGTGTGGAGAATTAGCAGGAGATACAAAAGCTACAATCATCTTACTAGGAATGGGATTAGATGAATTCAGTATGAGTCCAATTTCTATACCATACGTAAAAAAAATAATCAGACAAGTAGAATATAAAAAAGCTATTGAATTAGCTAATGAAGCATTAACTATGTCTACTTCAATCGAAATAGAAAAATTAATAAATAAATTTACTAAAAATAATTTAAATTTATAAAAAAAAAATAAAATATTCTTAAGGAGAAAGATACTAATGGGGTTATTTTCTGATTTTTTTAAAAAAAATAAAAATGATAAAGAAATAAAAATAATTGCTCCATTGTCAGGAAAAATAATAAAATTAAAAGATGTTCCAGACGTTGTTTTTTCAGAAAAAATAGCAGGAGACGGAATAGCGATAAAACCATCAGGAAAAAGAATATTATCTCCAATAAATGGTGTAATTGGAAAAATTTTTAAAAGTAAACACGCTTTCTCTATCGAATCTAAAAATCCAAAAATTCAAATATTTGTACACTTCGGTATTGATACAGTAGAACTTAATGGAGAAGGATTTACCCAAATAGCAAAAGAAGGACAAAAAGTAAAAGTTGGGGATTTAATCCTAAAATATAATTTATCTATCTTAAAAAAAAAAGCGAAATCAATTTTAACCCCTGTAATCATATCGAATATGGATGAAATTAAAGAACTAAAAAAAATGAAAGGCAATACTATTGCAGGAACTACAGTGATAATGTTAGCTAAAAAAAAATAGTAATAATTTAAGCAGTTAAACAAACAATTTAGCTGCTTAAAAAAAATAAAATTTATTTTTAATAAAAAATAGTATTTCTTTAAAATTGAATTTTAAAAAATACAATATTTTTAATTTTTAATAAGTGAATTATTTCTCCAATTTTCGACGACAAGAACTCTTTGTCTAAATAATTCATTTCTAATATTAACACCTTTAAAACCATTTAATATAATTGGTTTTACAGATACATTTTTTGAAATTAAATAAATAGAAAATAAAAAATCTCCTGGTTTTATATTATTTTCAAAATAATAGTTTTCTTGTTTAACCAAAAAATTTAAATTCATTAAAAAAACTATTTTTTTAATTTGATTACAATTTCTCCATGCATCTATTAAATTTAAAAAATTAATTATTTTTTTTGAACTTTGAATCTTAATATTTTTTAAAAATCTGTAATTTTTAATAATTATAATACAAAAATCTCGAACACAATTTGAAATATTTAATCGTTTACAAAAATTATTTATTAAAGAAATGAAATTTTTATTTATTAAAATAAAATCCTTCTTTTTATAAAAAATTGGATAATAATCAAAACAAAAAAAGAGAAACAAAAATCGTATTTCTAATGATTTAGTTTTTTTAGAAACATAAGACAAATTTTCAAAAATTTTCTTCATATAACTAAAATAATTACTTTGACTAAAAAAAAACGTACTAAAAAGATATAATTTATAAATTTCTGGAAACAAAATAAAAATAGCGCCACATACTTCTAATACTTTAAAATAAACTTGAGGATTCATTGTATTCAATGCTTTTTCTGTCTCTTTCCAAATTCTTTCCCCTTTTAAATACAATAGTTCATTATTTTTAACTATTTTTTTCATTAAATTAAGAGTTTCTTCAGCTATAATAAATCCAAATTCAGATAAACTCGCAGCAAATCTAGCCACTCGAAGAACTCGTAGAGGATCTTCTTCAAAAGCAGGAGAAACATGTCTCAATATTCTTAATTTTAAATCTCTAATTCCTAAAAATGGATCTATAAAATTCCCATTTTTATCTTTAGCTATAGCATTTATAGTTAAATCTCTTCTTTTTAAATCTTCTTCTAAAGTAACATCTGAAGAAAAACTAGTTTTAAAACCTAAATATCCTTTTCCTGATTTATATTCAGTTCTAGCTAAAGCATATTCCTCATGACTAATAGGATGCAAAAAAACAGGGAAATCTTTTCCTACCTGTTTAAATTTCTTTTGTAATAATTTTTCTATTGAAGATCCTACGACTACCCAATCTTTATCGTGTATTGATAATTTTAATAAACTGTCTCGTACAGCTCCCCCTACTAAATATACTTTCACGAAATTAATTTTCCACAATTAAATTATTTTAATAATTAAATTAGTTAATTTTTAACAAAAAATTTAATTTTAGATCTTATTAATCTATTAAATTTTTAAAAAATAATATAACATATATAAAAAAAATTTTTTTTAAATTAACTAATAAAATTGATAATTTTTAAAAAATCTATTATCTAAAAAAAATTATTATTTATTGATCAAAAACTATTCTTAAACTATTATAATAATTAATCAAAATCATAAATTGTATATAAGAACTAATTATATTAAGAAAATATATGAGAAAAAAAATTCTTTTATCCGAATTCGGAACACCAAAAAAAAGAATAGAAACAGCAATATCAGAACTAAAAAAAGGTAATGGAATAATTTTATTAGATAACGAAAATAGAGAAAATGAAGGAGATTTAATCTTTTCTTCCGAAACAATGACTGTAGAACAAATGGCTTTTACAATAAAATATTGCAGTGGAATAGTATGTTTATGCATAACTGAAGAAAAGAGAAAAAAATTAAAATTGCCAATGATGGTAAAAAAAAATACAAATACTTTTAGTACACCGTTTACTGTTTCAATAGAATCAGCAAAAGGAATCTCTACTGGTGTTTCAGCAAAAGACCGAATTACTACCATTCGAACAGCTATATCAAAAAAATCAAAACCAAAAGATTTGAATCGACCTGGTCATATTTTTCCATTATGTGCTAATCCAAAAGGAATTTTAAGTAGATCAGGTCATACTGAAGCTACCATAGAATTGACAAAATTAGCTGGTTTTAAACCTACAGGAGTATTATGTGAACTAACAAACAGAGATGGTTCTATGTCTAAAACTACCGAAATAATAAAATTTTCCAATAAATATAACATTCCTGTATTAACAATAGATGACATAAAAATATTTTTAGAAAAAAAAACTAAATAAATTTTCTCTTACTATCAACACACCATTTTGAATCAACAAAAATATCTGTATTAGGAAAATAAACACCAGATTTGAATTTTAAAAACCCAGTATAAGAAATCATAGCAGCATTATCAGTACAATATTTTTTTGAGACCAAAAATAAATTAAGATCATTCTTATTTGAAAAATTAGAAAAATAATTTCTTAATCTACAGTTTGCACTTACGCCTCCAACAATAACCAAAGTATTTAAATTCAATAATTTTAAAGCTCGACAAACTTTAACAATAAAAATCTCTATAATTGATTCTTCTAATTCTAAAGCAATATCTGCTTTAGTTTGAAAACTTTTATCAGAAAATTTTACTAATTTTTCAATAAAAGTACGTAATCCTGAAAAACTAAAATTTAAACTAGAATCATTAATCATAGGTCTTGGAAATTTGAAATTTCTATTCTTTCCAAATTTTGCTAATTCAGAAATATTTGGACCACCTGGATATTTTAAATCTAATATCTTTGCTATTTTATCAAAAAGATTACCTACAGCAATATCTAATGTTTTTCCTAATAATTTATAAACCCCCAACTTTTTCGCATGAATCAATTGAGTATTACCACCAGAAATTAATAAACCTAAAAATGGAAAGTTTAAATTACTACTATCTAACATAGGAGATAACAAATGACCTTCTATGTGATTTACAGGAACTACTGGAATGTTCAAAGAAAAAGCTAACGAGCATGCTACTGTAGCACCTACTAATAAAGGACCAACTAATCCAGGTCCAGCTGTATATGCAATTGCATCAATAGAACTAAAAAAATTTTTTTTTTTTTCAAATTCTTGAAGAAATATAAAAATTTGATCTAGATGATTTCTTGCTGCTAATTCTGGAACTACTCCTCCATACTTATTATGTAAAAAAGATTGACTATTCAATTTGTTTACAATTAAACCTAATTTATTATCATAAACTGCAATACCAGTTTCATCACAAGAAGTTTCAATTCCTAATATTCTCATTCTAAATCATTTCCGAAAAATAAAGAAAAAAACATAAAAATTATGAAAAACTAAAATTAAATAAAATTTTGAATTAAATAAATTTTTATGTAATAGTATAAGATATTTTATTCTAAATTAAAAAATGTTTTTTTTAAAGGAAAAAAATGCCTATAATTAAAGTACGAGATAACGAACCTTTCGATGTAGCTTTAAGAAGATTTAAGAGATCTTGTGAAAAAGCTGGAATTTTATCAGAAATTAGAAAACGTGAATTTTATGAAAAACCAACTACAGAAAGAAAAAGAGCTAAAGCTTCTGCAATAAAAAGATTATCTAAAAAACTAACAAGAGAAAATTCAAAAAGAATAAGAATGTATTAATTTTTTTACAAATAATCTAATTATCTAATTAGAAATTTTAAAATGTAATCTTATAAAAAATGAACAAATGGAAAATTCCGCAAAGTTTTATTAATGAATTATTATTACAAACTAATATTATTGATTTAATTAATTCTAAAATAGAACTAAAAAGAAAAGGTAGTAACTATCAATCTCTTTGTCCTTTTCATAGTGAAAAAACACCATCCTTTATAGTTAATGAGAAAAAACAATTTTACTATTGTTTTGGATGTAATGCTCATGGAAATGCAATTGATTTTTTAATAGACTACGAAAAATTAAATTTTTTAGACTCTATTGAACAACTAAGTATCATTAATGGTCAAAATGATATTTTTAAATCTTTTTTTATAAAAAAAAACAACTATTTATTTAAAAAAAATATTTTTTTTGAATTAATGAAAAAAGTAAAAAATTTCTATCAAAAAAATTTATTTTCAAAAAATAATTATATGATATTAAATTATTTAAAAAATAGGGGGGTAAAAAATGATATAATAAAATTATTTAATATTGGATATTCCAACGAAAAAAACAATATTTTTTTAAATTTTAAAGAAGCAGAAAAAAAAATCCTTATTAAATCAGGAATAATAATTAATAAAAATAAAGAAAAAAATTACGAACATTTCAGAAATAGAATTATGTTTCCTATCCGTAATAAATATGGAAAAATTTCTGGTTTTGGAGGAAGACTAGTAAACAATCTAAAAAAACCAAAATATTTAAATTCATCAGAAACCGATTTTTTTAAAAAACGAGAACAAATTTATGGAATTTATGAAATTTTTAAAAAAAATAAAAATACAGAAATAATACTAGTAGTAGAAGGATATTTCGATGTCATAATTTTATATCAATTTAATATAAAATATCCTGTAGTGGCTATACTAGGAACATCTATTAACGAAAAACAAATTCAATATTTATTTAAAATTTCCAACACAATAATTTATTGTTATGATGGAGATTCAGCTGGGAGAATAGCAGCATGGAGAACATTAATTATTTCACTTACATATATAGAAGATAAAAAAAATATAAAATTTATATTTTTACCCAAAGGACATGATCCAGATTCTATAATTAGAAAAGAAGGAAAAGAAAAGTTTGAAAAAAGAATTGAACAATCAATATGTTTTTCAGAATTTATTTTTAAAAAATTATCTAAAAATAATTCTTTAACTTCTCTTTCTGAAAAATCTAAATTTAGTTCTTTAATAATCCCATTAATAAAAAAAATACCAGGAAAAACCATACAATTCTATTTATTACAAATGTTGGGGTCAAAAATAGGAATTTTAGAAATAAATCAACTAAAAAAATTTTTAAAAAACAAAGATAAAACATACAAAAATTTCAATATAATTAAAAAAACCCCAATACGAATTTTAATTGGACTATTAATCCAAAATCCAGAACTCTTCCAATTAGTTCCATTAGAAATAATAGCGACTAATTTAAATATATCTGGATTTTCTATTTTTCTAAAACTATTAAGATTTTGTATAAAAAATCCTAGTTATAACACCATGCAAATATTAGAAATGTTTCGAAATTTCAAAATAGGAAAAATATTAAAAAAATTAACTATATTAGATTATATGGTAGAAAAAAATCAAACAAAAAAAATGTTCCTAGATATACTAATTAAAATATATCAACAACAATTAGAAAAAAAACTAGAAAAACTTATTTCTAAAGAAAGAAAAATAGGATTAAATACAAATGAAAAAAAAGAATTATGGTACATAAATGTTTCTTTATCTAAAATAAAAAAATAAATATTTTAATAAAATATTTTATTAAAGAAAAATAATTCTATTGTCTAACTAATAAATAAAAAAATGTAGAAATGTACTATGGAACAAAACCCACAATCACAACTCAAACTACTTGTAAATCATGGTAAAGAACAAGGTTATTTAACTTACGCAGAAATTAATGATCATCTTCCTGAAGAAATAATTGATTCTGATCAAGTTGAAGACATTATTCAAATGATAAATGACATGGGTATTCAAGTTGTAGAAGAAGCTCCCGATGCCGATGATTTAATATTAAATGCAAGTACAAATGATGCAGATGAAGATACTGTCGAAGCAGCTACACAAGTATTATCGAGTGTAGAATCAGAACTAGGAAGAACTACTGATCCTGTCCGTATGTATATGAGAGAAATGGGTTCTGTAGAATTGTTAACTAGGGAGGGGGAAATTGATATTGCTAAAAGAATAGAAGAGGGTATAAATCAAGTACAATCATCTGTTGCCGAATATCCAAAAGCAATTACTTATTTATTAAATCAATATGAAAAAGTTGAATCAGGAGATATACGATTATCAGATTTAATCATCGGGTTTATTGATCCAAAAATAAAAGAAATAAACAATAGTAATATTTCACATATTGGATCACAATTATCTTTAGAAGAACATGTTAATAAACTAGAATCTGAAAAAAATGAAACAGAAGAACATCAAATCGATCCAAAATTAGCTAAAAAAAAATTCTCTGAACTAAAAAAACAATATCTAATTACTAATGAAACAATAAAATACAAAAATAGATTCCACAAAGACTCTATATTAGCTATAGATAATCTATCAAAAATATTTAAACAATTTAGATTAGTACCAAAACAATTTGATTTATTAGTAAATAATATGCAAAAAATGATGAAAAAAGTAAGAAAACAAGAAAGAATGGTTATGAATTTATGTATAGAAAAATGCAAAATACCTAAAAAAAAATTCATTTATTTTTTTAATAAATATGAAACCAATAAAAATTGGTCGTATAAATTTAAAAAAATGAAAAAAATATGGTCTCATAAAATAAAATCAGTTAAAGAAACAATTTCTTTAAGTTTAAAAAAATTAATACAAATCGAAAAAGAAACTGGTTTAACTATCGAACAAGTTAAAGATATTAATAGAAGAATGGCTATAGGAGAAGCAAAAGCAAAAAGAGCCAAAAAAGAAATGGTTGAAGCAAATTTAAGATTAGTAATTTCTATAGCAAAAAAATATACTAATCGAGGATTACAATTTTTAGATTTAATACAAGAAGGAAATATTGGATTAATGAAAGCAGTAGATAAATTTGAATACCGAAGAGGATACAAATTTTCTACATATGCAACTTGGTGGATTAGACAAGCTATTACTCGTTCTATTGCTGATCAAGCAAGAACAATCAGAATACCTGTACATATGATTGAGACTATAAACAAACTAAACCGAATCTCTAGAAAAATGTTACAAGAAATTGGAAGAGAACCAACTCCAGAAGAATTATCTGAAAAAATGTTAATTCCAGAAGAAAAAATTAGAAAGGTTTTAAAAATAGCAAAAGAACCGGTTTCTATGGAAACTCCTATAGGAGATGATGATGACTCTCATTTAGGTGATTTTATTGAAGATACTACATTAGAGTTACCATTAGAATCTGCAACTTCAGAAAGTTTGCGTTCTGCTACACATGATATATTAGCAGGTTTAACACCAAGAGAAGCAAAAGTTCTAAGAATGAGATTTGGAATTGATATGAATACTGATCATACCTTAGAAGAAGTTGGGAAACAATTCGATGTTACTAGAGAACGAATTAGACAAATTGAAGCAAAAGCTTTACGAAAACTAAGACATCCCAGTAGATCAGAAATATTGAGAAGCTTTTTAGATGATTAAAAAAATAAGCTAAAATATTTTATAATTTTACTAAAATGTGATTGTCAAAATAAAAGCTTCCTTATAAAATTTATTGGAAGCTTTTAAAAAATATATAAAAATTAAAAATTTAAAAAATTTTTAAATATACAAAAACATTTTTTAAAAAATTCGTCTAAAAAAATATTTTAAAAAAAAACTTAAAATTTATTTAAAACAAAAAACAATTAAAAAATTGTTTTTTATTAATTTATAGAAATTTATACCATTAAAATTAATCAAAACATTAAAATTATTAAATTATTTTTTTTATTTTTATTAATTTTTTATGAATACATTAATCTTTTTTCAATTATTTTAAATAATTTAATTATAAATAAACTTCTTTTTTAATATTCCCTTCCTAATCATTTATACTTTTATTAAAGTATGAATAAAAAAATATTTTAAATATTAATTTAAAATAAAATCAAAAAAAAACTACTAATTATATAAAAGACTAGAACTAAAATTAATTTAAAAAATTAAAAAAAATTAAAAAAGATTTTTTTACTCAATAAATAAAATTTATTAAGAAATATTAGATTTATAAAACATATTCCTTAAAATTTTTTATTTATGAATTATATATTTTTAATATTAAGTAAAATTTATATTTTTTCTAATTTAAAAAAGTACTTTTATTTTAATAAAAATAAAAATTTTATACTCAATATATTTTTATTTAAAATAAATATAAAAATTACAAATAATAAAAAATTTTTCAACTAAAATTATTTCTTTTAAATTTTAAAAAATCCATTTTTTAATTAGAATATAAAAAAATAATCAAAGTTTAATTTTTAAATTTCATTTTTTAAAAAAATTAATTTTACTTTTTTAAAATTTTTTTATTAAAGATTTAATCTTTTCTTTTCTTTTAAAATCGACTTTTTAATTTGATTGTTTGACACTCCACCATGAGAATTCCGTTTATTTAAACAAGATTCTAAAGACAAAACTTGATATAAATCAGAACCAAAATAAGAACTAAATTTTTTAAAAACAGAAATATCTAATTCTTCTAATAATTTATTTTGTTTAATTGATTCTTGTACTATATTTCCAATTATATGATGAGCTTCTCTAAAACTAACTCCTTTTTTTACTAAATAATCTGCTAATTCAGTAGCATTAGAATAACCTTTTTTTGCAGAAGAAAAACATCTATTTTTTTTTAATTCTATCGTTTTTAAAACCATAGAAGACATATTCAAACTATCATTCCAAGTTTTAAAAGCATCAAACAAACCTTCCTTGTCTTCTTGCATATCTTTATTATAAGATAATGGTAAACTCTTAAAAAGAAAAAAAATACGCATCATTGAAGCACAAACACGAGCGCTTTTTCCACGTATTAATTCCAAAACATCAGGGTTTTTCTTTTGAGGCATAAGAGAAGAACCAGAAGTTAATAAATCCGATAATTCAACATAGCCAAACTCACTAGAGTTAAAAATAATTAAATCTTCTGAAAATCTAGATAAATGAATCATACTAATTGCAGCAATTGATAATAATTCCATTACATAATCTCTATCCGAAACACTATCTAACGCATTATCTGTGGGTTCAGAAAAACCTAATTTATTAGATAATGACTTTCTATCAATGTTCCAAGAAGTACCACAAAGTGCACCGCTACCTAAAGGACAAAAATCAAGTCTATTCAATGCATCTTTTAATCTCCATTCATCTCTTTTAAACATTTCTAAATAAGCTAAACACCAATAAGAAAAAGTTATGGGTTGAGCATGTTGTAAATGAGTAAAACCAGGCATAATGACTGAAATATATTTTTCAGCTGTTGAAACTAAAACAGTTTCTAAATTAACTAAACTTTTGATTAATAAAAAAATTTGAGATTTACACCATAATTTTAAATCTGTAGTAACCTGGTCATTTCTACTACGTCCGGCATGGATTTTTTTACCTAATACTCCCAACTGTTTTGTAAGTTCTGTTTCTACCCAACTATGAACGTCTTCCTCTCCGCTAGTTAAAATTAATTTTGGATTTTTTTGTATTTTTTTTAATAAAACAATTAATACTTTTTGTATTTTATCATGTTCATCCTTAGTAATTATTTTACAAGAAAAAATTGCATCAGACCATGCAATTGAAGCAATTATATCTTGTTCAGCTAAACGATAATCAACTTCTAAAGAACTATTAAATTTTTTAAAAAACACATCTGGTTTCATAGAAAATCGACCACCCCAAAGTGCCATACAGACCTCATTTTTTTTTTATATTTTATTGAAAAGATAAAAATTATTTTTTATATTGATTATATTTTTTTTAAATTTCTAATTCGAGAAGATAAAGAATGTATGCGTATAAATCCATTTGCATCAAATTGATTAAAAGTTTTTTCTTTTCCAAAAGTTGCAAAATCTCTAGCATATAAAGAATTTTTAGAATATCTTTTTTTTATGGTTATTGATCCTTTATACAATTCCAATTCAACACATCCATTCAGCAATTTTATAAACGGTGTTAAAGCAGACAAAATAGATTGTCTAAGTGGAGTAAACCATTTTCCATCATAAATTAAATAAGACATTTCTAAACCAATCATAGATCTCCATCTTAAAGAATCTCTATCGAGAACTAATTCTTCAATTGTTCGTAAAACTTTATTAATAATAGTTCCTCCAGGTGTTTCATAACAGCCTCTAGATTTCATACCAATTAATCTATTTTCAACAATATCTATTCTTCCTATTCCATGTTTAGAACCTATTTTATTTAAATATTCTAAAGAATCTAATAATGTTGTTTTTTTGTTATCAATAGAAATAATTCTACCATTTTCTATTTTTATTGAAACAGATTCTGGACTGCTTGCAGAAGACTTCAAAGAAGATGTCCAAGTCCAACAATTTTTAGAAGGTGATTTAGATAAATCTTCTAGTTCTCCTCCCTCTGTAGAAATATGAAAAATATTTTCATCTCTACTATAAATTTTTTTAGCTGTTGCAGTAGTACTAATCTTTTTTTTATTCAAATAATTTAATAAATCTTCTCTTGAAGAAAAATCCCATTCTCTCCAAGGAGCAATTACATTAAATTGTGATGACAAAGCAGCATAAGTGGATTCAAAACGTACCTGATCATTGCCCTTACCTGTAGATCCATGAGATAAAAAATCTGCGTTTATTTTTTTTGCTAATTCTACTTGTGCTTTTGCAATAACAGGTCTAGCTATAGCCGTTCCTAACAAATATCCATTTTCATAAATAGATCCAGATTGCAACATTGGATAAATGTAATTTTTTATAAATTCCTCACGCAAATCAGAGATATAAACTGATTTTGCTCCAGATTTTAAAGCTTTCTCTTCAATTCCTAATAAATCTTTCCTAGATTGTCCAACATCTGCTACGAAAGCCACCACTTCAAAATTATAGTTCTCTATTATCCATGGAATAATAACAGAAGTATCAAGACCACCTGAATAAGCTAAAACAACTGTCTTTTTTATCTTTTTCATATCAAAGCTCCATTAAAAAAAATATATATATTTATTTATATACGAAAGTTCCAACTGATAATTCTCCATTAAACAAAAGTTTTAATTTCTCATTATTTTCTTTCCAACTTGCAATTTGAACTGATTTTCCTAATACTTCAGAAGCATCTAATGCTGCTTGAACTTTTACTATCATACCATTCTTAATAGTTCCATCATTAATAAGTGCATTAAATTTTTCTCTATTAATTGAATCTATTCGATTTCCTCTTTTATCTAAAACAGAACTTACGTCTGATAATAGTATTAAATCAGCACCCAATGTTTTTGCTAAAGCAGAAGCTGCTAGATCTGCATTAACATTCATTAATTCTCCATATTTTGTAATTCCTATAGAACTAACAACAGGAAGAATTTTTTTTGAAAGCAAATCAAATAACAATTTTGGATTACCTGATTTTGGAATTCCTGTATGATTTTTGAAATCTAATTTTTTAGATCTTTCTACTAAAACACTATCTCCATCAGATAAAGAAACACCAATAAAATTAATTTTATTCCTTTTTAAATAAGATAAAATTCTTTTATTAGCTATTCCTGCTAATGCTCCAACCACAATATCAATATTCGACGAATTGGTTACTCTTATTCCATTAATCTTATTTATATTCATACCTATTTTCTTCATCATATCATCTATTATTTTCCCACCACCATGTACAATTATTAAATTTCTAGAGTAATTATGAAAATAAGTCGATAAAAAATCAAAAAATATCTTCATAGAATCACGACTATCTAATAAAACTCCTCCTAATTTTATAACTAAAGGATTATCTTTCATAAAAATATTTCCTATAAAAAATTTACAATAAAGAATGTGTTTCTAAAATTCCAAAACGAATATTAAAACATTGTACTGCTTGTGAAGCAGCCCCCTTCAACAAATTGTCTTCAGCAGCTATAATGACCAAATTTCTACCTTGAATTTTAAAACCAATATCAACGAATGGCTTTTCTATAATTGCAGAAATACTAGGTATATTATTTTTGTGTAACCGAACGAAAAATTTATTACCATAAAAATAAGAAAAAATTTCTTCTATTTCTAAAATATCCATATTTTTTTTTAATCTACACGTTATAGTTGCTAATATACCTCTAGAAAAATTACCCAAACAAGGAATAAAAATTATAGGAAAACCACCAATTTGTTCAAATATTTCAGGATTATGTCTATGAGTAAAAATATTGTAAGGTTGTAAACTAACTTCACAAAAAGAATTTGAAAATTTAGGGTTTCTACCTGCTCCACTAACTCCACTAATAGCGTTTACAACAGGAATGAATGTAAAATCGATTATTTTTTTCTCTATAATAGGTTTTATTGATAATTCAATACAAGTAGCATAACAACCAGGTAAAGAAATTAATTGAGCGTTTTTTATCTTTTTTGAATTCCATTCCGGTAAACCATATACAGAAAGATTTAATAAATCTTTATTTTTATGAAGAAATCCATAATATTTTTCATAATAATCACTATTTTTAATTCTATATGCACCAGAAAGATCAAAAACTATATATTCAAAAGAAATAAATATTGGTACTAAATTATAACTTACAATATGATCAGTAGCCAAAAATACAACATCAATATCATTTTTCTGATTTGTAAACTTATCGATAGATTCTAAAAAAATATTTACTATTCCCTTTAATTTAGGGTGTATTTCTGAAATTGATTTTCCAATATCTTTACTATCATTTGAAACAGCTAAAAAAATATTTTTAATATATTTGTGTTTATTAAAATAAGTAACTAATTCAACCCCAGAATATCCACTTGCTCCAACAATAAGAATATTTAACATATAATAAATCTATCCTCTAACTATTTTATCCTCATTTTATTTTCTAATGTAGTTTCTACTAACATTTAAATTAAAAACTTTAAATTAAATAAAATTTTTATTTTTATTTTAAATGAAATATACTTAATAAATTAATATTTTACAATAAAAATACTTGTATAAAAAACTCTTAATTTTATTTATCTTAAAACAAAAAAATGAAAAAAAAAAATCCATCATTTTTAGAAATGTATTCTAAATTAATTAACGTATCTTCCATAAGTTCTGAAAACCCTGTTTTTGATCAAAGCAATAAAAAAATAATTGAATTGCTTGCAGAATGGCTTGAAAATATAGGATTTAAAATTAATATTCAAAAAATCCAAAAAAACAAAAAAAAATTCAACTTAATTGCAAAAATAGGATCTGGAGAAGGAGGTTTATTACTAAGTGGACATTCTGATACAGTTAATTACAATGAAAAATTGTGGAAAAGCAATCCATTTGAATTAACTATAGTAAATAATAAATTTTATGGACTAGGAGCTGTAGATATGAAAGGTTTTTTTGCCTGTATATTAGATTTAATGACAAAAATAGAAATAAAAAAAATAAAAAAACCAATTTACTTACTAGTTACTGCTGATGAAGAAACTTCAATGTTAGGGGTAAAATTTTTTTTAAAATTTTCAACAATTTCTCCTGATTTAATAATAGTTGGTGAACCTACTAATCTAGTACCAATTGTAGGTCATAAAGGAAATATTACAAAAAAAATAATTACTCTGGGAAATTCAGGTCATTCTAGTGATTCTGAGAAAATAAATAGTATAAATCTTATGCACGAAACGATATTTTATTTATTAAAGATTAAAAAAAAAATCAAAGATTTTGTTTTTCAAAAAAAATTTAAAGTGCCTTATTCAACAATGAATTTCGGTTATATTAAAGGTGGGCATTCGTCAAATACTATTTGCGAATTTTGCGAATTACACATTGATATAAGATTACTACCAAAATTCCCATATAAAATTTTTAATGAAATATTTAACGAATATTTGCTTCCAATTAAAAAAAAATGGGGGGGTTATATTAAAATTCATAATTTACATCCTCCTATACCAAGCTATGAAATATCTATTAAACACGAAAAAATTATAAAAACTATAGAAAAAATTACTAAAGAAAAAAAAACAGTAGTAAATTACTGTAGTGAAGCATCTTATTTGCATAAAATAGCTCCAACGATTTTACTGGGTCCCGGTTCTATAAAACAAGCACACCAACCCAACGAATTCTTAGAATTGTCATACGTGAAAAAAACAAAAAAAATTATAAAAAAAATTATAGAGTTTATTTGTTTTTTATAAAATTTTAAATTTTTTTTTCATTTTTAAAATTAAACATGTGGAAAATGGAATTTCATATTGATTTAAAGTATAAAAATGAAATTTTTTAACTCCTTCTAAAAATAGATCTTCAACAATTTTCATAGTTATATTTTGTCCTACTAATTTATTGACTGATGGATCTAAATTAGATAAATCATTGAAAATCTCATATATCCATTTAGGAATGAAAATATTACTCATTCTAGAAAAACGAATCATCTGATCTATATTAATTACCGGTAAAATTCCTGGAATTATATCTGAATAAATCCCATTTTTTATACATTTATCCCGAAAACGAAAAAACTTTTCTGAATCAAAAAAAAACTGAGTAATAGCTTTACTAGCTCCACAATCGAACTTATTTTTTAAATACATTAAATCACTATGTGCATTCTTTGCTTCTGGATGTACTTCAGGATATGCAGCAACTAAAATATCAAAATCAGCGACTTTTTTTAAAATAGAAATCAAATCTGAAGCATACATTTTTTTATTATTAAACTCTTTTTTATCTCCTCTTAAAGCAACAATTTTTTTTATACCTTGATTCCAATAATTTCTAGAAATTTCTTCTAATTCACTAACACTATTATTTATACAAGTCATATGTACAGCTATATTAACATTAGTTTTCTTTACAACTTTTTTTACAAAATCAAACGTTTTTTTCTGCCTAATCGTAGTTGTTCCACTTGTTATTGAATAAAAATCTGGTTCAAAATCAGATAATTTTCTTATTGTATTCCAAAATCTTCTTTCTACTAAAATATCAGATACCGGTGGAAAAAATTCAAATGAAAAATTTATTTTCTTATTAACATTAAACATATATAACCACCTTTTTATGTAATAAAATTACAAATAAATGAATTATAATAACATTTTAAAAAAAATATTTTTTATAAAATATTTTTATCTTTCTTTAATAATAAAAGTTAGTATTTTTTATATTTTAAAAATATTTAAAAAAAAACACTAAAAAAAAATATTTCTATTGCAAAATTTTAAATCTATTCGTAGAATAGAATTAAGCATTGCCGGCTTAGCTCAGAAGGTAGAGCAACTGACTTGTAATCAGTAGGTCACCAGTTCGATTCCGGTAGCCGGCATAAAATATAAAAAAAGGTGGGATTCCCGAGTGGCTAAAGGGAGCAGACTGTAAATCTGCCGTCGTAGACTTCGAAGGTTCGAATCCTTCTCCCACCAAAAAAAAAATAAAAACATAATTTTATCTTGCGGACATCGTATAATGGTTATTACCTCAGCCTTCCAAGCTGATGATGTGGGTTCGATTCCCACTGACCGCTCCAAAATCATGTTGATATAGCTCAGTCGGTAGAGCACACCCTTGGTAAGGGTGAGGTCCCCAGTTCAAATCTGGGTGTCAGCACCATCCTTAATATTTAGATTATTAAATTAAATTTTATTAATTTTATTAATAAAATAGTTAAACTAATTCTAATAAAATTAACAAAAATTTAGAATAATAAAATTTAAAAAATAAATTTTTGTTTTCCTTTAATAATCAAATAATAATCAAGTAAATCCTAAATAAAAAAACAAGAAACTATTTAACTAAGACTAAGTAAGAAAATAAAACTTTAAAGAAAATATTAAATATTTTAATTATTTAGTTGATATTTAAAAAATATACTAATTCACAAAAAAATTATAAAATTGAATAAAAAAACTATAAAGAACAAATAATGTATAAAAAAAATCAAAAAAATTTAAATAAAATAGAAAAAAAAAAGTGGATTATTATAATAATAACAACATTTTTACTTGTATTAGAAAAAATATATTTTTTAAAAACAAATACATTAAAACAAACACTACTAACATTTTTATTAACATCAATTATATTATTTTATTATTCTAAAACAAAAAACGGAAAAAAAATAATTACAATCATCAAAGAATCTAAAATAGAAATAAAAAAAATTATTTGGCCAACTACTAAAGAAACTTTATATATAACACTAACTATATCTATAGTTACAACATTAATTTCACTAATATTATGGACTATAGATAAATTTTTTTTTCATATGATATCATTTATTACTAATTCAGGTTTATAAAAATGAATATCAAAAAAAAATGGTACGTTCTACAAACTTTTTCTGGATTTGAAAATAAAGTAGTAAAATCTATTCAAGAACACATAAAACTAAAAAAAATGAAAAGTTCATTTGGAAAAATAATGGTTCCTAAAGAAGCTGTCATTGAAATTAGATCTGGACAAAGAAAAAAAAGTCAACAAAAATTTTTTCCAGGTTATATATTAATACAAATGAATATGAGTAATAGCAGTTGGCATTTAATAAAAAATGTACCAAGAGTCATGGGATTTATTGGAAGTGATTCTGAACGACCTTCTCCTATTAGTAATAAAGAAGTAGAAATAATTCAAAAAAGACTTAAAAAAAGTAATAATAAACCTAGACCAAAAATAGTTTTCGAACCAGGTGAAACTGTTCGTGTAAAAGATGGTCCATTTGCTGATTTTAACGGTGTTGTTGAAGAAGTGGATTATGAAAAAAATAGACTTAAAGTTTCAATTTCAATATTTGGAAGATCTACTCCAGTAGAATTAGATTTTAGTCAAGTAGAAAAAAATTTTTAAATATTTTTTATAAAAAAATAAAAATAACAAAAATATTTAAATTAATTTAAACAAATTAATAATCTAATTAAACTAATACTCAATTCGATTCATAAAAGATAAAGTTAAAAAACATACAATGAAAAAGATACAATCTTACATAAAATTACAAGTTCCTGCAGGAAGTGCAAACCCTAGTCCTCCAATCGGACCAGCATTAGGTCAAAAAGGTTTAAATATAATGGAATTTTGTAAATCTTTTAATAAAAAGACAGAATCTTTAGACAAAGGATTACCTATTCCAGTTATAATTACTGTCTATTCCGACAAAAGTTTTACTTTTATTACTAAAACTCCACCTGCATCAATTCTTTTGAAAAAGATAGCTGGAATTAAGTTAGGTTCTAAAACAACTAAAAAAGATATAGTAGGTCAAATAAATAAATTACAATTAGAAGAAATCGCTATTTTAAAAGCTAAAGATATGACAGGAAAAAATATAACAAATATGATGAAATCTATAGAAGGAACAGCTAAATCGATGGGAATAATAATTAAGGATTAAATTTAAAAAATATGAAAAAAAATAGTAAAAGAAAAACTAAATTCTTAAAAAAAATTGATTTTAAAAAAAAATATACAATTGAAGAAGGAATAAAACTTCTAAAAAAAATATCTTCAGTTAACTTTACAGAAAGTCTAGATATTATTTTAAAATTAGGAATTGATCCAAAAAAATCAGATCAAAATATACGAGGAACAACAATTTTACCACATGGAATAGGTAAGAAAATGAAAATTGTTGTATTTTCTCAAGGGAAAAATGCTTTAATAGCAAAAGAAAACGGAGCAGATTTTGTTGGAGCAGAAGATCTTTTGAAAAAAATACAAAACAAAGAAATAAAATTTGATATAGTTATTGCATCGCCTGACACAATGCATATTGTAGGAAAAATAAGCTCTATTCTTGGACCAAGAGGATTAATGCCAAATCCTAAACTAGGAACGGTTACAGAAAACATTAAAAATTCAATTAAAAATTTTAAAAACGGACAAATTAGATACAAAAATGAAAAAAATGGAATTTTACACACAACAATTGGAAAAATTAATTTTCCAGTTGAAAACTTAAAAAATAACTTTATAACATTACTAGAATCAATAAAGAGACTAAAACCAACTACTTCAAAAGGAATATTTATAAAAAAAATATTCTTCTCTACTACTATGGGACCTGCAATTACTATCGATTCTATACTGTAAAAAAATATTTTTTTTTAAATATAAAAAAATATAAGGCTGTAATATAGTCTAAATATTAAAATGCATTTAACATATCCTGATAATTAACAATCTTTATTAAAAAATAAAATATTTTATTTTTAATAAAATTATTTTTTAATTTTGTCAATATTTTCATATACCGAATTTTTAGAAATTATTATTAATATAATTTAAAAAAATGAATTCTAAAATTCAGGAGCGTCAATAAAATGGTATTGAATATAAAAGAAAAAAAAATAATCATCTCTGAAATACGAAAAATAACAAAAAAATCAATATCTATTGTTGTAGGAGAAACAAAATATATTAAATCTAATGAAATAAATGAATTAAGAAAAGAAGCTAGGAAATCAGGAGTAATTATTAAAATAATAAGAAACACACTATTCAATATAGCAATTAAAGACACCAATTATGAATGTCTAAAAAATTTTATTTCTGGACCTATATTAATTGCTTATTCTATGGAACATCCTGGAAGTGCAGCTAGACTATTAATAAATTTTTCTAAAAAAAATAACAACTTTAAAATTACTAATGCAGTATTCGAAAAAAAAATATTAACATTGAGTCAAATTAAAAAATTATCAGAAATTCCTACTTACAAAGAATTAATTATAAAATTACTGTCAGTAATGAAAGAATCTTCAATTGGAAAATTAGTACGAACATTAAATAATATTAATAAGAAAAATCTAAATTAAAAAAATAATGTCTAAAAAATATAATTTCTAAATTTTTATAGGAAAAACTATTATGACTATCACTAAAGAACAAATAATAGAAACAATATCAAAAATGTCTGTAATGAATATTACAGAACTAGTATCTGAAATGGAAAAAAAATTCAAAGTATCTTCTAATATGTCTGTAAACACTAGTTCACAACAAAAAGAAGAAAAAAAAGAAGAACAAACAGAATTTAACATATTACTAAAAGAAATAGGAAAAAATAAAGTTTCCGTAATTAAAGCAGTTCGTAGTGCTACTGGGTTAGGATTAAAAGAATCCAAAGATCTAGTTGAATCTGCTCCTACCTTAATAAAAGAAAAAGTAAACAAATCTGATGCTGAATCTCTAAAAAAAATATTACTATCCGCTGGTGCAAAAGTAGAAATTCAATAATTAAAATATTTATTTTTTCTTTTTTTAAATTATTTTGGCTGGTAAAAATTTTATACCAGCCTTTATAATTTTTTTTTAAAAAACTTTAAAATTATCAATTTTAAAAATATTTCTTCTCACAAAATTGCTATAAAAAATCAATAAACTTAAAAAAACAATCAAAATTTTATATGATTTATAGCATATTCTATAAACTTATTGAAGAACACATTTTTTATTTGTGCTTATTGAGAATCTTATGATTTACTCCAACACCGAAAAAAAAAGAATTAGAAAAGATTTCGGAAAAAGACCTAAACTTTTAGATTTACCATATTTATTATCGATTCAACTAGATTCATTTAAAAAATTCATCGAAAAAACAAAAAATAAAAAATCTGGTTTAGAATCTGCTTTCCAATCAATCTTTCCTATTAAAAGCTATAGTGGAAATACAGAGTTACAATTTGTTGATTATACTTTAGGAAAATCAATATTTGAAGTAAAGGAATGTAAAATTAGAGGAGCGACTTTTTCAGCTCCATTACGTGTTAAATTAAGATTACTAATCTATGAAAGAGAAGCTTTGAATTCTACTATCAGAGATATCAAAGAACAAGAAGTATATATGGGTGAAATACCTTTAATGACAGAAAACGGAACGTTTGTTATTAATGGAACAGAAAGAGTTGTAGTATCTCAATTGCATAGAAGTCCAGGAGTTTTCTTCGACAGCGATAAAGGTAAAACGCATTCTTCAGGAAAAGTATTATATAACGCAAGAATTATTCCATATAGAGGTTCTTGGATAGATTTTGAATTCGATCCTAAAGATTATTTGTTTGTTAGAATTGATAGAAGAAGAAAACTTCCTGCTACAATACTATTAAAAGCAATAAACTATAAAATTGAAGATATCCTAAATATTTTTTTTGAAAAAACTACTTATCACATATCTAATATAAATAATATCTCAATGGAATTAATTCCAGAACGATTAAGAGGTGAAACCGCTTCTTTTGATATTAAAAAAAAATCAAAAATATACGTAGAAAAAGGTAGAAGAATTACCGCTAAAAATATCTATGAATTAAAAAAAAACAATATTAACGTTATTAACGTTCCTGTTGAATATTTAATTGGAAGAGTTGTTTCTAAAGATTATTTAGAACCTATTTCAAAAAAAATTATCATTAAAGCAAATGATATTTTATCAATAGAATTAATTGAAAAACTTATACAGTCTAACTTCAAAAAAATAGAAACAATTTTTACCAACGATTTAGATCACGGTCCATATATCTCTGAAACACTAAGAATTGATCCTAGCCATGACAGACTTAGTGCATTAGTAGAAATTTACCGAATGATGAGACCTGGAGAACCACCAACAAAAGAAGCAGCTGAACAATTATTTCAAAATTTATTTTTTACTGAAGAAAAATACGATTTATCTTCCGTTGGAAGAATGAAATTTAATCGCTCTTTACTTAGAAAAAATAAAGAAGGAGATAACGTTTTAAGTAAAAAAGATATAGTTGAGGTAATTAAAAAATTAATATCTATTAGAAATGGAAGAGGAGAAATAGATGATATCGACCATTTAGGAAACAGAAGAATTAGATCTGTTGGAGAAATGACAGAAAATCAATTTAGATTGGGATTGATTAGAGTTGAAAGATCAGTAAAAGAAAGACTATCTGTTAGTGATTTAGATACTTTAATGCCACAAGATGTAATTAATGCAAAACCTATTTCTGCTGCTATTAAAGAGTTCTTTGGATCAAGCCAATTATCTCAATTTATGGATCAAAATAATCCACTTGCAGAAATAACACATAAGAGAAGAATTTCAGCTTTAGGTTCAGGAGGTTTAACAAGAGAAAGAGCTGGATTCGAAGTAAGGGACGTACATCCTACTCATTATGGAAGAGTTTGCCCAATAGAAACACCGGAAGGACCTAATATAGGATTAATAAATTCTTTATCAGTATATGCAAAAACAAACGATTATGGTTTTCTAGAAACTCCTTATATAAAGGTTTTAAATGGAATAGTAACAAAACAAATAGATTATCTTTCTGCAATCGAAGAAGGGAATTTTATTATTGCACAAGCAAATACTAATTTCGATCAAAAAGGTAAAATTTCAGAAGAATTAGTTACATGCAGACACAAAGGGGAATCAGGTTTATTTAATTATACTAAAATTAACTATATGGATGTTTCCAATCAACAAATAGTTTCAGTAGGAGCCTCTTTAATACCATTTTTAGAACACGATGATGCTAATAGAGCTTTAATGGGAGCTAATATGCAAAGACAAGCTGTTCCTACCTTAAAAGCAGAAAAACCTCTAGTAGGAACAGGAATGGAAAGATCAGTAGCAGTCGATTCAGGAATAGCTGTAGTTGCAAAAAGAAGTGGAAAGATTCAATTTGTAGATGCATCTAGAATAGTAGTAAAAGTCAACGATCAAGAAACCAGCCTTAGTGAATCAGGAATTGATATTTATAATTTAACAAAATACACTCGATCTAATCAAAATACCTGTATAAATCAAACACCTTGTGTTAAACATGGAGAAAATATAAAAATAGGAGATGTTTTAGCTGACGGTTCTTCTACTGATTTAGGAGAGCTATCTCTAGGACAAAATATGAGAGTAGCATTTATGCCATGGAACGGATATAACTTTGAAGACTCAATTTTAATATCTGAAAAAATAGTTCAAAAAGATCGTTTTACTACAATACACATTCAAGAACTCTCTTGTATTGCAAGAGATACTAAATTGGGAATTGAAGAAATAACATCAGATATACCCAACGTAGGAGAAAATGCTTTATCTAAACTAGATGAATCAGGAATTGTTTATATTGGAGCTGAAGTCACTGGAGGAGATATTCTAGTAGGAAAAGTAACCCCAAAAGGAGAAACTCAACTCACTCCTGAAGAAAAACTACTAAGAGCTATATTTGGAGAAAAAGCATCAGATGTCAAAGACTCTTCTTTAAGAGTTCCTAATGGAGTTTTTGGTACTGTAATAGACATACAAATTTTTACAAGAGATGGAGTAAAAAAAGACAAAAGAACCTTGCAAATTGAAGAAATGCAAATCCAACAAACAAAAAAAGACATTTCTGAAGAATTAAAAATATTAGAAACAGCTATTTTTAAAAAAATAAAAAATCTATTTATTCAAACAGATATAGATGAAACAGAACTCAAAAAAAAACCTAAGGAAAAATGGTTATTAATACCAATCAAAAACAAAAAAAATCAAAACAAGATATTTCAATTATTTGAACAATATAAAAAAATAAAAAATAAATTTGAAAAAAAAATTGAAATAAAAAGAAAGAAAATAACTCAGGGAGACGAACTAGCACCTGGAATACTAAAAATAGTAAAAGTTTATCTAGCTGTAAAAAGACAAGTTCAAACTGGAGATAAAATGGCAGGAAGACATGGAAATAAAGGAGTAATATCAAAAATTAATCCAATAGAAGACATGCCATACGATAAAAATGGAGATGAAATTGATATAATTCTAAATCCTTTAGGTGTTCCTTCAAGAATGAATATTGGACAAATACTAGAAACTCATTTAGGTGTAGCAGCTAAGGGAGTAGGAAATAAAATTAAACTAATGCTGAAAAATAATAATAAAATAATTAAATTACGTAAATTTATTCAAAATGCTTATGACATTGGAAATAATTTACGTCAAAAAATAAATTTAAATAATTTTTCAGATGAAGAAGTATTAAATCTTGCAAATAATTTAAAAAACGGACTTCCAATAGCAACTCCAGTATTCGATGGAGCTGAAGAAAATGAAATAAAAAAATTATTAAAATTAGCAGATCTTCCTACTTCTGGTCAAATTACACTATTTGATGGAAGAACAGGAGAAAAATTTGAAAGACCAGTAACAGTAGGATATATGTATGTATTAAAACTAAATCACTTAGTGGATGATAAGATGCATGCTCGTTCTACTGGATCCTACAGTTTAATAACTCAACAACCATTAGGTGGTAAAGCCCAATTTGGTGGTCAAAGATTCGGAGAAATGGAAGTATGGGCATTAGAAGCTTATGGAGCTTCTTATACTTTACAAGAAATGTTAACAGTAAAATCTGATGATGTTAATGGAAGAACAAAAATGTATAAAAATATAGTAGATGGTAATCATCAAATGGAACCTGGTATGCCTGAATCTTTTAATGTTCTTTTAAAAGAAATAAGATCCTTAGGAATAAATATAGAATTAGAAGACGAATAATAGTTATTTTAAAAAAAATAAAATAAATATTTATTATTTATTTAAAAAAATATGACGACTAAATTCTTATTAAATTGTACTAAAATGGAAAATAATCAGTGAAAGATTTACTTAAATTTTTAAAATTACAAACTAAAAAAGAAGAATTTAATTCAATAAAAATTGAATTAGCATCTCCAGATATGATCCGTTCTTGGTCTTATGGAGAAGTTAAAAAACCAGAAACAATTAATTATAGAACTTTTAAACCAGAAAGAGATGGGTTATTCTGTGCAAGAATATTTGGACCAATTAAAGATTATGAATGTTTATGTGGAAAATATAAAAGACTAAAACATCGAGGAGTAATTTGCGAAAAATGTGGTGTAGAAGTAACACAAAGCAAAGTTAGAAGAGATCGAATGGGTCACATAGAATTATCTTCTCCTACAGCTCATATTTGGTTTTTAAAATCTTTACCTTCAAGAATAGGACTACTTTTAGATATGCCGTTAAGAGATATTGAAAGAGTATTATATTTTGAATCTTATGTAGTAATAGACGGAGGAATGACTAACTTAAATGCAGGACAAATTTTAACTGAAGAACAATATTTAGATTCATTAGAAGAATTTGGAGATGAATTTGAAGCTAAAATGGGTGCAGAAGCAATCCAATTACTACTAAAAAGTATACATTTAAAAAAAGAGTGTAAAAAATTAAGATATATAATTAATGAAACACATTCAGAAACTAAAAGAAAAAAATTAACTAAAAGAATAAAACTACTAGAGTCTTTCATACAATCAAATAATAAACCAGAATGGATGATACTCACAGTATTACCTGTTTTACCACCTGATTTAAGACCATTAGTTCCACTAGATGGTGGTCGATTTGCAACTTCTGATCTAAACGATTTATATAGAAGAGTTATTAATAGAAACAATAGATTAAAAAGATTATTAGATTTGTCAGCTCCTGACATAATCGTTAGAAATGAAAAAAGGATGCTTCAAGAATCAGTTGATGCTCTGTTAGATAATGGAAGAAGAGGAAGAGCAATAACTGGATCTAATAAAAGACCACTAAAATCTTTATCAGACATGATAAAAGGAAAACAAGGTCGATTTCGACAAAATCTTTTAGGAAAAAGAGTAGATTATTCCGGACGATCAGTAATAACAGTAGGTCCATATTTAAGATTGCATCAATGTGGTTTGCCTAAAAAAATGGCATTAGAACTATTTAAACCATTCATATATGGAAAATTAGAAGTAAGGGGATTAGCAACGACGATCAAATCAGCTAAAAAAATGGTTGAAAGAGAAGAATCAGTCGTTTGGGATATTTTAGATGAAGTAATTAAAGAACATCCAGTGCTTTTAAATCGAGCACCTACCCTACATAGATTAGGGATTCAAGCTTTTGAACCCATTTTAATAGAAGGAAAAGCAATACAATTACATCCATTAGTATGTGCTGCATATAATGCTGATTTTGATGGTGATCAAATGGCTGTGCACATTCCTCTAACTTTAGAAGCACAACTCGAATCTAAAGCATTAATGATGTCTACAAATAATATTTTATCTCCTGCTAATGGAGAACCAATTATTGTTCCATCTCAAGATGTAGTGTTAGGATTGTACTATATGACTCGATCTAAAATACACGGAAAAGGTGAAGGAATGATGTTTAGTTCTCCAGAAGAAGTTGAAAAAGCCTATCATTTAGGATTTGTAGAACTACATTCAAAAATAATAGTTAAAATATCCGAATATAAAAAGACTAAAGAAAATCAATATACTAAAAAAGAAAAAATAGTAAAAACTACTGCAGGAAGAACTATTCTATGGATGATAATCCCAAAAGGATTATCATATTCTATAATAAATCAAGTATTAATAAAAAAAACTATTTCAAAAATTTTACATACTTGTTATCAAATTTTAGGGCGAAAAGAAACTGTTGTATTAGCTGATCAAATTATGTATACCGGTTTTTCCTATGCTACACGTTCTGGAGCATCCGTAGGAATTGACGATATGGTTATTCCAACAAAAAAATCAGAAATAATTATAGAAGCAGAAAACGAAGTTGTTGAAATACAAGAACAATTTCAATCTGGATTAGTTACTTCTGGAGAAAGATATAATAAAGTTATTGATATTTGGGCAGCTGCTAACGAAAGAGTTGCTACTGCTATGATGAAAAACCTATCTACAGAATCAATAGCTAATAATTTAGGAATAGAAAAAAAACAAAAATCATTCAATAGTATATTTATGATGGCTGACTCAGGAGCAAGAGGTTCTGCAGCTCAAATTAGACAACTTGCTGGAATGAGAGGGTTAATGGCTAAACCAGATGGATCAATTATTGAAACACCAATCACTGCTAATTTTAGAGAAGGATTAAATGTTCTTCAATATTTTATATCTACTCATGGAGCAAGGAAAGGTTTAGCTGATACAGCACTAAAAACAGCAAATTCAGGATATTTAACTAGAAGATTGGTAGATGTAGCTCAAGATCTAGTAGTAACAGAAAAAGATTGTAAAACAAGAGAAGGAATAATGATGACATCTCTTATAGAAAGAGGAGATATCAAAGAAGATCTAAGAGAAAGAGTTCTAGGACGAGTAACTACTGAGAATATATTTGAAATTAATTCTTTTAATAAAATTTTAGTACCAAAAAATACATTACTTAATGAAAAATGGTGTGATCTATTAGAAAAAAACTCGATAGATAATGTAAAAGTTAGATCAGTTGTTAACTGTGAAACAAATTTCGGAGTATGTTCATACTGTTATGGAAGAGATCTTGCAAGAGGAAAAATTGTAAATCAAGGAGAAGCTGTTGGAGTTATTGCTGCTCAATCTATAGGTGAACCTGGTACTCAATTAACTATGAGAACATTTCATATTGGTGGGGCTGCATCAAGAGTTGCAACAGAATCATGTATTCAAGTAAAAAATAAAGGAAAAATAAAATTAAAAAATTCAAAAACAGTACTAAATTCTAGTGGAAAATTAGTTATTATTTCTAGAAATGTTGAATTACGTATAATTGATAAATATGGAAAAACAAAAGAAAATTACAAAATTCCTTACGGTTCAATAATGAATAAAAAAAACAAGGAAACTGTCGATTCAGGAGATATAATTGCTCAATGGGATCCACACACTATGCCAGTTATAACTGAAGTGGGTGGAATTGTAAAATTTATTGATATGATAGATGGACAAAGTATTATCAGACAAACCGATGAATTAACTGGTCTAACATCTATTATTATACTAGATACATCCGAAAGAACCACTATAGGAAAAGATTTAAGACCAGCTTTAAAAATTATCGATGCTAATAATCAAGATGTTTTAATACCAGGAACAGAAGTACCAGCACAATACTTTTTACCTGGAAAAAGTATTATACAAATAGAAAATTTTAGTAAAATTTTTTCAGGAGACACCTTAGCAAGAATTCCTCAAGAATCAGGAGGAACAAAAGATATTACAGGAGGATTGCCTAGAGTAGCTGATTTATTCGAAGCAAGAAGACCGAAAGAACCAGCGATTCTAGCAGAAGTAAGTGGAATTATTTCATTTGGAAAAGAAACAAAAGGAAAAAAAAGACTAATAATATCTTCGCAAAATTCTTGCGAGCCATATGAAGAAATGATTCCAAAATGGAGGCAATTAAATGTATTTGAAGGCGAAAGAGTAGAAAAAGGTGATGTAATATCAGATGGACCAGAATCACCTCATGATATTCTTCGTTTAAGAGGAGTACAAGCAGTTACTAAATATATAGTAAATGAAGTACAAGAAGTATATCGACTTCAAGGAGTAAAAATTAATGATAAACATATTGAAGTAATAATAAGACAAATGTTACGAAAAGCTACTTTAATTAATAAAGGAGATTCTGATTTTTTAGATGGAGAACAAGTAGAATATTCAAAAATAAAAATTTCTAACACTAATCTAAAAGAACAAAAAAAAAATATTTCAATATTTTCCAGAGATCTTTTAGGTATTACTAAAGCTTCTTTAGCTACCGATTCATTTATATCAGCTGCTTCTTTCCAAGAAACTACAAGAATACTAACAGAAGCTGCTGTAGCCGGGAAAAGAGACGAACTAAAAGGATTAAAAGAAAACGTTATCGTAGGCCGTTTAATTCCTGCCGGAACTGGATATGCATATCATAAAAAAAGATTAAATCGACAAAAAAAAATAAATGAAAATAAAATCAAAAATAATATCGGTTTTTCTCATTCCATCAGTGTCGAAGAAGCATCAGCTAATTTATCCGAGTTACTCAATGCTAATACTAAAATACATACAAAAAAATAAAAAAACTATTTAAAACACAATAAATGTAAAGGAGATATATTATTTAATTTCTTTTTCTTATTTTCCTTTAAATAAAAAAATAAAAAATTATTTTTTTATTTATGAAATAAAATTAATTAGAATATCAAAAATAATAATAAAAAATGAAAAAAAATAAAAAAATACGAAGAGCATTAATTAGTGTATACGATACTTCTGGAATAATACAATTTTCAAAGTCTCTTATTAAAAGAAATTTTAAAATCATAGCTACAGAAGGAACAACAAAATTTTTAAAAAAAAATAATATTCCAGTAACATCAGTATCTAAATATATTGAATTTCCTGAAATAATGAATGGAAGAATAAAAAGCATGCATCCAAAAATTTTTGGAGGAATTTTAGGAAGAAAAAAAAAAGACACTGATACTATGAAACTTTATGGAATTAATAAAATTAATTTAGTTATAGTAAATTTATATCCTTTTTTTGAAAAATACAAAACATTAAAAAACAATTTTTCTGAATTAATTGAATACATTGATATCGGTGGTGTCTCTCTTATTAGAGCTGCTGCTAAAAATTGTTCTGAAGTATTAGTTGTAATATCACCTAAAGATTATAAAAAAATCATTAAAATAATAGATACAAAAAAAATAGAATCCATCTCCTTAGAAAAAAAAATAAAATTAGCACAAAAAGCTTATGCATATACTTCAAATTATGATTGTTTAATTTCTAACTATTTTTTAGAAAAAACAAAAAAAAACGAAAACAAAAACAAATTCCCAAAAAAAATAAAAATAAATCTAATAAAAAAAAATCAATTAAGATATGGAGAAAACCCTCATCAAAAATCAGCTTTTTATATAGAAGAAAAAGATAAAAATAACATCTTTGAAAAATCTAAACAATTACAAGGAAAAAAAATATCGTATAATAACATTCTTGATTTAGAAATAGCTTGGAATTGTGTTCAAAATTTTAAAAATCCAGCTTGTGCTATTATTAAACATTCGATTCCATGTGGAGTATGCGAAAGCAAATCAGCAATTGAATCATACATCGCGTCCTATCAATGCGATCCTATTTCTGCATTTGGAGGAGTTATTGCATTTAATTCTAAAATAAATGAATCAGTTGCTAACAAAATTATAAAAAATCAATTTGTTGAAGTAATTATAGCTCCTATAATTACCAAAAATGCTTTAAGAGTATTTAATAAAAAAGAAAATATAATAATATTTATTTCAAATTATAAAGGAAATTTAGTTTCTAATTTAGATTATAAATCAATTCTTGGAGGAGTATTAATTCAAGAAAAAGATAATTTTTTATTCAAAAATAATGATGAAGAAAAACACTGGAAAATAGTAACTAATAGAAAATTAAAAACAAAAAAAGAAATAAAAGACGCAATATTTGCTTGGAAAGTTGTAAAATATGTCAAATCTAATGCAATAATTATCGCAAAAAATAAAAAAACCATTGGAATTGGTTCTGGACAAACTAGTAGAATATTTGCAACTAAAATATCTAAATTAAAAGCATTCGAAAATAAACTAGATACCCAAGGAGCTACAATTGCTTCCGATGCATTTTTTCCATTCAAAGATAGTATAGAATTAGCAGCTAAAATTGGAATTAAATGTATAATACAACCAGGAGGATCAATTCGTGATAAAGAAATAATATCAACTGCAAACAAAAATAATATGATAATGTTATTTACAGACAAACGTTGCTTTAAACATTAGTATTAACTTAAAAAATTTTTAGTCAATATTTTAAATATTATAAATATATAATGCATAAAAATTTAATAAAATCAAAATCACTAAAAAATATTCAATACTACTAATATAAAAAAATTAATAATCAATATTAAAAAAAATAAATCTTTCTAAAAGATTTATTTTAATACATATATTTATATATAAATTTTTTTAACAATATTTCTTTTAAAGACAAATAATAACTTTTTTTTCTAAAAGACAAGATGCTCTTTTAAAAAGCATCTTGTTATAAACAAGATATGTTTTATAAAAATAAAAAAAGATAATAATTATCTTGGGATTAAGTTATATCTAACTCGTTCAACTGCTTCTACCATATTTTTTAAAGAAATTCTTGTCTCTTTCCAACTTCTAGTTTTTAATCCACAATCAGGATTTACCCATAATTGATGCACAGGAATAGTCTTTAATGCTTTCCTTAAAAGTTTCTCTATCGAATCTATAGTAGGTATATTGGGAGAATGAATATCATAAACTCCCGGTCCTATAGAATTAGGATATTTAAATTTTTTAAAAAAATCTAACAATTCCATGTCTGATCTAGCAGTTTCAATAGTAATTACATCAGCGTCTAAATTTACTATTGATGGCATTATTTCATTAAATTCACAATAACACATATGTGTGTGAATTTGTGTTTGATCTTTTACTGAAGAAGAAACTAAACGAAATGAATTAATAGACCAAGATAAATAATTTTTCCAATCAGTTTTACGTAAAGGCAATCCTTCTCGTAATGCAGGTTCATCAATTTGTATAATTTTTATTCCAGAACTTTCTAAATCTAAAACTTCTTCTCGTAAAGCTAACGCTATTTGATTGCAAATTTCTTCCTTAGACAAATCTTCTCTAAAAAAAGACCATAGTAATATAGTTACAGGTCCAGTTAACATTCCTTTTACAATCTTTTTAGTTAATGATTGTGCAAAAACAGTCCATTTTACAGTAATACTTTCTTTTCTTTTAATATCATTTACAATTATTGGCGGTTTAACACATCGAGAACCATAGCTTTGAACCCAACCATTCTCAGTAAAAACAAAACCTTCTAATTTTTCTCCAAAATACTCAACCATATCATTTCTTTCTGGTTCTCCATGAACTAATATATCTAAATTCAATTTTTCCTGTTCGCTTATTATATATTTAATATTTTTACAAATTTCTTTTTCATACTGTTCATTACTTATAAGCTTATTTTTAAAATCAAAACGCAATTTCCTTATATCTTTAGTTTGAGGAAAAGAACCAATAGTGGTTGTAGGTAGAATAGGGATTTTTAATTTTAATTTTTGAATATTATAACGAATGTTGTATGAACTATTTCTTTTTAAATCTTCTGGAAATATTTTTATTTTTTTATAAAAAGAAATGTTTTTGTTTCTACTTTTTATATTTCTATTTAAAATAGGATCGTACCATTTTTTTATTTCAATATTTAATCCAGTATTTAATGATTTAGATAATAAACATATTTCTTTACATTTTTGTATTGCAAAAGAAAAACAATTTTTTAACTCTAATTCCATTTTTTTTTCTACCGTTACGTCAATAGGAACATGTAATAACGAACAAGAAGAAGAAATCCATGTATTATCTCTACTTTTAATCATTGAATTTAAAACGTCAAACCATTTTAATAAATTTGATTTCCAAATATTTCTTCCATTAATAATTCCTAAAGAAAGAACCCAACTTTTAGGAATTAATGAATTCAATATATTTAAATCATATTGACCATATATCAAATCAACATGCAAACCTTCAACCGGTAATTTTATGATAAAATCTAAATTATGAGAAATATCACCAAAATAAGTTGTTAATAATAAATTATTGATTCCACTCAAATACTCATATGCAATAGAAAAAGACTGTTTCCATGTTTCTGACAATTCATATGCTAATATAGGTTCATCTATTTGAACCCAATCAACACCAAGATTTTTTAATCTTATAAAAATTTCTTTGTATATAGTCAATATCGATTTTAATAAATCCAACTTATTAAAATTTCTATCCTTGGTTTTTCCTAACCACAAATATGTTATAGGGCCTATTAAAACAACTTTAACTCTACTATTTAACAATAAAGCTTCTTCTACTTCATCAAATAATTGATTCCAACCTAAAAAAAATTTTTGATTTTTAAAGAATTCTGGTACTATATAATGATAATTAGTGTTAAACCATTTAGTCATATCTGAAGCAGGAATAGATTTACCGTTTTTTATACTACCTCTTGCAATAGAAAAAAGAAGATCCAATTTCCTTTTTTTTTTATAATTTTCTTCTTTATATCGTTTAGGAACATTTCCTAAAATCATACTCATAGTTAAAACATGGTCATACCATGCAAAATCACCGACTGTTATAAAATCAAGACCCAACTTTTTTTGTTCTAACCAGTTTTTATTACGTAACTTGAAACCTACTTTTTTTAAATCACTATAAGAAATTTCTTTCTTCCAATAACTTTCTTGTCCTTTTTTTAATTCACGATTTAAACCGATCCTGGGAAACCCAAGAATGTGACTCAAAATAGACATTTTTAAAATTCCTTATAAATATATTTATTTCATGTAAAAATATATATTTTTATATATGAATAAAACACCAAATAAGATTTTTAAAACAAAAAAACTTCTAAAAAAATATTATAAAGAAAATAAAGAATTTAAATAACTAGCAACACCATCTTGTTCATTTGTGCCAATTATTTCCATTAAATTAAGTTCTTTTTTTAACTTTGAATCAGCATTTCCCATAATACAACCTTTTCCTGAAATTTCTAACATATCTTTATCATTCATTCCATCTCCAAAAGAAATAAAATTTTTTGTAGAAATATCTAAAAGTTTTGATATAAAAATCAGAGATTTTCCTTTAGAAACTTCGTATGGAACTATTTCCAAACATTCAGGAAAAGAAAAAAAAATATTTATTTTTCTTTTGTCACCCCATAAAAAAGTTATTTCTTTTTTTAAATTCTTCAATTTCCTAATATTAGAAGAAGTAAAAAAAATTTTATTGACTTTATTGAAAGAAAAAGTAAAAAAATCTAAAAACTTGTATTTTAACGATAATTTTTTACAAAAATTATTATTATATTTATTAGAATTAATATACCAACTATTATTAGTATATACTTGAGTAGTTATTTCTTCATCATTTTTTTTTATTTTCAATAATGAATCAACTACATTATTTTCTAAAAATGAATCAAATATTAAATCCCCTTTTAAATCATAAATTCTAGATCCATTAGAAGTTATTAGATAAGAATTTAAATTCAACATATTTTTTAAATCGATTAAATCTATATAATGTCTACCAGTAGCAATTATAAATTTAATTCCTTTAGAAACTAATAAGTGTATAATTTTCTTCGTATAATTAGTAATTTTATATTTCGAATTAAAAAGTGTTCCGTCCAAATCAGAAATTACAACTTTGTACATAAATCCTCAAAAAAATTAAATATTTAATTTGTTAAAATAAAAACACCATACAAAATATATGTTATTTAAAATTTAGAAAAAATTAAATAAAATAATTTTTTATAAATTAAATAATTTTTTTTATTTATTTAAATATTTAAAATTTGAGTTCTCAAATAAATAAAAAAAATATTAACTATTAATTATATTTTATAATTATTATATTTTTTTTAAATTTAAATACTTATTATGATTCAATTGCTATTCTTAATTTTTTCATAGCATTTTTTTCCAATTGTCTTACTCTCTCAGCAGATATTCCATAACTGTTAGCTATTTCTTGTAAAGTATTTTTTTTATTACTATTTAACCATCTTGAATTAATTATATTTCTACTTCTTTCATCTAATTGTAGAATAGCGTTATTCAATTTAAAAGTAGCATGTTCTTTCCAATTATTTAATTCCAACAAAGTTGCGAAATCTGAAGAATTATCTTTAAAATGAGAATTTCTTGATTTTATTCTATTTTCATTGTCTGATCCTTCAGAAATTAAATTAAATGTTACATCTTGAGCTGACATTCTTGATTCCATTTCTTTTACATCTTGTATACTTACTTTTAACTCATTAGCAACAATTTTTATCTCTTCCTGATTAAACCAACCTAATCTCTTTTTATTTTTTCTTAAATTAAAAAATAACTTTCTTTGTGCTTTTGTAGTTGCAACTTTTACAATTCTCCAATTTTTAAGTACATATTCATGTATTTCTGATTTTATCCAATGAACTGCAAAAGAAACTAAACGAACTCCAATTTTAGGATTAAATCTACGAACTGACTTCATTAATCCAATATTTCCTTCTTGAATTAAATCAGAACGAGATAATCCATAACCAGAATAACTTCTAGCAATATGAATTACAAATCTCAAATGAGATAAAATTAAAATTTTCGCAGCATCTAAATCTCCTTCAAAATATAATTTTTTAGAAAGAATTTGTTCTTCTTCTAAAGATAACATCGGACTAGAATTAACAGATCTAATATAAGAATCTAAATTACCTAAAGAAATTATTGATAACTTTTTTGTGCTGTCTAACATTCTATTCCTCGTTTAAATTTAAAACATTTAAAAAAAATAAAAATTAAAAACAGTATTTATAAAAAATATATTTTTTAAAAAAAAACTAATGTATTTTTTAAAACATAATAACACATATAAAAATAAAATGTATTTTCTATGTTTTTAAACCAATTATTGATATACTTTTTAAAAGTAAAAACTATTTCGATTTATATTTTTTGAATAACATATCTATAAAATCAAAACTGCGAAAAACAAATAGATCTAATGATTTTTCACCAACTCCAATATATCTAATTGGTATCGAAAATACATGAGCTATAGAAAAAATTATTCCACCTTTTGTAGATCCATCTAATTTAGAAACTATTAAGCTAGTAACTCCTAAAAATTCATTAAAAATTTTTACTTGTAAAATAGCATTTTGTCCTATAGTTGCATCAACTACTAATATTATTTCAAATACATCAGAAACAGAAATATTCTTCTTAATAACACGAACTACTTTCTTTAATTCTTCCATTAAATTTAATTTATTTTGTAATCTTCCAGCTGTATCGATAATTAAAACATCAATATTTTTAGTTTTAGCAATCTTCATTGCATGAAAAACAATAGAAGAAGGATCTTTATGCTTGGAATTAAAAGAAGAAATAATCGGAATATCATACATATTTCCTAGTTCTTCCAATTGTTCTAATGCAGCTGCACGAAAAGTATCTCCAGCTACTATTGCTACAGATTTACCAATCTTTTTATACTTTACCGATAACTTTCCTATCGTTGTAGTTTTACCAACTCCATTTACTCCAACTACTAAAATAATAAGTGGATTTTTTATTTTTTCTAAAAAATAAGGACTTTCAACTTTTTTTAAAATAAAACTCATTGTTTGTTTCAGTCGTTCATACACAATATTTGAATTATTCCAATCTTCTTTTTTTACATTTTTTCGAATACTATCAATAATATAATTTGTAGTTTTAATACTTATATCTGAAATTAATAATTGTTCTTCTAAGCTATCTAGAATAGAGTTATTAATTTCTTGTTTAAAAAAAATTTTTTTAAAACCTTTTGAAAACTTCTCACTTGTTTTATATAACTTTTCTTTCAAACGAAAAAAAAAAGTTTTTTTAACATCTTTTGAAATAAATCCTTTTTGATTTTTTTCTTTTTGATTTATAATTAAAGAAACTCTATTTTTGTCTTCTTTGTTTAATATTTTTTTTTCATTAATAACGGAATCTTTTTTTTTTTTATTTTTTAAAATGGAATTAACCAATTTATTTTTAGAACGGAAAAAAGAAAAAATTCCTATTTTTTTATCTTTAGACATAAAATATAATCCTTTTTAAAAAATTACTTTACAAATTCAATATTTTTTATAAAAAATACTTATTTTAAAAAAATAATTTTCATTTAAAATTAACTAAATAAATCTTTATCAATTTATTAATAAAAAAAACTAAAAATGAAAAAAAAAAATAATAAAAAAATTCGAATTATCGGAGGAGATTTAAAAGGAAGTATATTATTTACAAACAAATTAATCAATGTAAAACCAACAACAAACTATATGAGAGAAACATTATTTAATTGGATACGTCCAAAAATAAAAAAATCAAATTGTTTAGATTGTTTTTCTGGTAGTGGTGCACTATCAATTGAAGCTATCTCACAAGGAGCAAGTTCTGTAATAGCTTTAGAAAAAAATAAAAAAAATATTCTCTTAACTAGAAAAAATTCAAAAAGACTAAAAATCTCAAATAAAATTAAATTTATTACCTGTGATACTTTAATTTGGCTAAAAAAAAAAAGAAACTTTTATTTTAATATTGTTTTTATTGATCCTCCATTTAAGAAAAAAATGGTGGAAAAAACAATCTTTTTACTAGAAAAAAATAATTTTCTAGAAAATAATTCAATAATCTATATTGAAATGGAAAAAAACAACAAAGAGATTTTTATTCCAAAAACATGGAAACTAAAAAAAAAAAAAAAAAAAATAATGTTTTATACTTAATTTATAATAAGATAAACAATCTTAATTCTTTTATTCATTAATTCAAGAAAATAAATATATTAAATAGTATATTTTATATATATTCAACTAAAATAAAAATAATCAATATGACTAATAAAAAAAAAATAGAAAGTATCTCTTTGAACAATTTTCTAAAAAACCCAATTAAAAATATAAGACAAGAAAAAAATCAAATATTAGAAATATCAAATAATAATTTACCAGTTGTATATCTCATTAATCCTATATTACTAAAAAGATTTCTAGCAATTGAAACTGCTTATAAAGAAACACAATTAAATATAAATTCCTCAAATTTATTATTTTTAAAAAAAATAGAAAAAAAAAAAACACAAATACAAGAAAAACAATGTGGAAAATTCCTCATGTATAAATCATGGACTCCAGATAAAGATTTCTTAAAAAAATCTTCTTTATGGGGTATTAATTTAAATCAATATCCAAAAAAAAGTGAATTAGCTTTATTTATATCATATTGGAAAGCTGAAAATAGAATATTTCACCATATACAATGGCAACAAAAATTAGCTAGAAGTTTACAACAAACCAGGCGCTTTGATTTTAAAAAAAATAAAAAAAGAGATATAAATAAATTACCCAATCCTGATTCAATTATTCCAGAAGGATTCAGAGGAAAATAACATAATGAAAAATTATCATTCGAAAATACTAAAAAAACTAAAACAATTAATTCCAAATCGTATACAACCAAAATTTAAAAATGAAAAAGAACTCTTATCTTGGAATCAGAAAGAAGGAAAAAAATTTTCTCAATCTATAATTAGAGAAAATAAAGCAACAAAAATGGAAAAAATACTAGGAAATTCTGGTATAAGAGAATTATATATTAACTGTTCTTTTGACAACTATCAAATTCAACACGAAGGACATAGAAAAGTAGTAAAATCTGCAAAAAAATATGCAGAAGAATTTAATTCTAATATTGCAAGTTTTATTTTTTCAGGACGACCAGGTACTGGAAAAAACCATCTAGCATCAGCTATTGGGAACTATTTAATTTTACATGGAAAAACTGTTTTAATAGTTACAGTAGCTGATCTAATGTCTAATATGAAAAATACTTTTAATAATTCTAGTCGAACAACAGAAGAAAAATTAATAAACACCCTTAGTACTGTTGACTTACTAATGATTGACGAAATTGGAATGCAAACAGAATCACGTTATGAAAAAGTAATAATAAATCAAATTGTAGATAGAAGATCATCATCTAAAAGATCTACAGGAATGTTGTCTAATTTAGATCATAAAGAAATGACAAAATTACTTGGAGAAAGAGTAATTGATAGAATGCGTTTAGGAAATAGTTTATGGCTTACTTTTGAATGGGATAGTTACAGAAAATATATTACAGGAAATGAATTTTAAATAAAATAATTTTTTTTAAATAACTATTAAAAAAAACAGTTAATTTATTATTTTTTTATTCTAGATATATATAAAGAACTTCTAGTATCAACTTTAATAAAATCTCCTATTGAAATAAATAATGGAACTTTTATTTTAATTTTATTTTCTAAAACAGCAATCTTTTCCCCAGAACCAAATATATCACCTTTTTTAAATTGTTCTGTTTCAATAACTTTCAATTTAATAAAATTATTAGGTATTATTGATATAATTTTATTATTCCACAAAGTAGTTAAATAAGAATTTTGTTCAATCAACCATTTTAACTGATTCATCAAAATTTTTTTTTCAACTAAAAATTGCTCAAAATTTTTTTCATTCATAAAATACCAAAAATAACCATCATTATACAAATAAATTAAATTAATTTCTATAACATCAGCAAGTTCTAAAGAAGAATCAGTTGCTTTAAAAGTTTTGTCTAATAATTGTCCTGTTAATAATCTTCTAAATTTTACACGAACAAAAGCTTGTCCCTTTCCTGGCTTTATAAATTCACTAGATTCGATCAAATAAGGCTCTCCTTCAAAAATAACTTTTGATCCTACTTTAAAATTACTATTTACAGATTTCATTATTTTCCTAACATCAATAAATAGAAATATTTAAACGTTTATATAAAAACTATATTATATAGTATAATTAAATCTATATAAAATTTTTATTAAAAAATAATTATAAATATAGAAAAATAAAAAAAATGTTTTTAATAAAAAATTTTATAAAAAAATAAAAATCCAGGTTGCCATCATATAAAAAAATATATAAAAAAACAACCTGGAAAACAAGAAAACATTCTTTTAATTATAAGTAATTTAAATTTTATTTATTTTATTACTTATCAATTAATAAAGGTTACATCATTCCACCCATACCGCCCATTCCTCCTTGAGAAGGCATATTCAAGTCAGATTTTTCTTCTTTTGGTAAATCAGTAACCATACATTCAGTTGTAATCATTAAACCTGCTACAGAACCAGCATATTGTAGAGCCGATCTAGTAACCTTAGTAGGATCAAGTATACCAAATTTTATCATGTCTCCATATTCATCAGTAGCTGCATTATATCCATAATTTCCAACTCCATCTTTAACATTATTTGTAACTACAGAAGGTTCTTCACCTGAATTAGAAACAATTTGACGTAATGGAGCTTCCATTGCTCTTAATGCAACTCTAATACCTACATTCTGATCTTCATTTTGACCAAGAATTTTTGATATTTTTTGAGCTACCCTTACTAAAGCTACACCACCACCAGGAACTACACCTTCTTCAACAGCAGCTCTAGTTGCATGTAAAGCATCTTCAACTCTAGCTTTCTTTTCTTTCATTTCTACTTCAGTAGCAGCACCTACCTTCAATACAGCTACACCACCAGATAACTTAGCTAATCTTTCATTCAATTTTTCTTTATCATAGTCAGAAGTAGATTCTTGTATTTGTTGTCTAATTTGTGCAATTCTATTTTTTATATCTTTTTTAGAACCAGAACCATCAATAATAGTTGTAGTATCTTTAGTTATAACAACTCTTTTTGCTTGCCCTAAATCTTCTAAAGTAGATTTTTCCAAATCCATAGCTAATTCTTCAGAAATTAAAGTACCAGCTGTTAAAATAGAAATATCTTGCAACATAGATTTTCTTCTATCTCCAAATCCAGGAGCTTTTACAGCTGCTACTTTAACAATTCCTCGCATTGAATTTACTACTAAAGTAGCTAAAGCTTCTCCTTCTAAATCTTCTGAAATAATTAAAAGTGGTTTACTAGATTTAGCAACAGACTCTAATATAGGTAATAACTCTCTAATACTAGAGATTTTTTTATCAACCATTAAAATATATGGATTTTCTAATTCTACTATTCCAGTTTCTGGTTTGTTAATAAAATAAGGAGATAAATACCCTCTATCAAATTGCATTCCTTTTACTACTTCTAATTCATCTTCTAGTCCAGTTCCCTCTTCAACTGTAATCACTCCATCGTTCCCAACTTTTTCCATTGCTTCAGAAATTAAACTTCCAACTGTTTCATCTGCATTAGCCGAAATGGTTCCTACTTGAGTAATTGCTTTTGAATCTGAACATGGAACTGATAATTTTTTTAATTCTGAAACTGCATGAATAACAGCTTTATCAATTCCTCTTTTTAAATCCATCGGGTTCATTCCAGCAGCAACTGCTTTTAATCCTTCATTTACAATTGCTTGCGCTAATAAAGTTGCTGTTGTTGTTCCATCTCCTGCAACATCGTTAGCTTTAGATGCTACTTCCTTAACCATTTGAGCACCCATGTTCTCAAACTTATCTTCTAATTCAATTTCTCTAGCTACAGAAACTCCATCCTTAGTAATACTAGGAGCTCCAAAAGACTTATCTAGTACTACATTTCTTCCTTTCGGTCCTAAAGTTACTTTTACAGCATCAGCTAATACATTTACTCCACGAAGCATTTTAACTCTAGCTTCATTACCAAATTTTACGTCTTTCGCTGCCATTTGACATTCCTTTAATTCTTTTAAGTTAAAAAAAACTAGATTATTGATTATTTTTATTCTTCAACAATCGCCAAAATGTCGCTTTCAGTTAAAATTAAAACTTCTTCATGATCCATTTTTTCTGTTTTTGCACCATAACCTTCATTAAATATAACAACATCACCTACTTTTACATCAAGTGATTTTACACTACCATTGTCCAGAATTCTACCGTTTCCTACTGCTAAAACAGTTCCGCGAGTCGATTTCCCTGCAGCTGAACCTGTTAATACAATTCCTCCTGCTGACTTAGATTCAGATTCTTGACGTTTAATTATCACTCGATCGTGTAACGGACGAATTTTCATCAAATAATTCTCCATATTTAAAAAATTAATATCTTACAAAAATCAATATTTTTAAAATAAAAACAAATAATTCCACAATTTCAGATATATGGATAGTTTAGTAAACTTTCAAGACTTATATATTTTTTTTTTTAAATTTAAAAAAAATAATTGACTTTAATTTAAATTTAATGATTAAATATTACTGTCTCTAATTTTAAAAAAAGCCCGAATAGCTCAGTCGGTAGAGCAGGGGACTGAAAATCCCCGTGTCGGTGGTTCAATTCCGCCTTCGGGCAAAAAATAGTTTTTTTTAAAATGATATAAATTTAAATTTTCAAAAAAAAAATTAAACTACTTTCCTATACAAAAACTAGAAAAAATTTTTTTTAATAAATCTTCAGTAGTAAAAATACCGGTAATTTCCCCGAAAAGTTTTTGTATTTTAAATAAATCCTCTGCTAAAAATTCAATATTTTTAAATAAACTCCATTTTTTTTTTAGTTCTTTAAACAAAATTATTATTTTTTTTAATATATTGATATGTCGATTTCTCACTAAAAAAATATCTTCCGACATATCCCAATTAGAAATTTTTAAATTTTTAATTAATTGCTTTTTTAAATCATTTAATCCAATTTCTTCCTTAACAGAAATATGTAAAATTGAAAAATTATCATTTTTTTGTTTAACAAAAAAATTTTTATTTTCTGAAATTAAATCACATTTATTAATAACAATAATTATTTTAGAACTTTTAGAAAATCTATTAGACAAATTCTTATACAATAAATATTGTTTTTCTTTACTTACTGTGCCATCGAATACATATATTATTTGATCAGAAGTAATAATTTCATTCCAAGCTAAATCAATTCCTATTTTTTCTATTTTATCTATAGGAGAACGAAACCCTGCAGTATCAATTAAATTAAAAAAAAAACCATCTATATATAAATCAGAACGCAATACATCGCGAGTAGTACCCGCAATATTTGTTACAATCGCATTTTCCTTATTACAAAGAGAATTAAATAAACTCGATTTCCCAACATTGGGTTCTCCTACAATAACTACTTTTATTCCTTTTTTAAGAAAGTTTTCAAAATAAAAAGATTTTTTTAAATGGTCTATTTTTTCATACAAAAAATTTAATTTTTGATTAATATTAAGAATTGGATGATCATTTTCTTGTTCTATTTCTGAAAAATTAATTATAAGTTCTATAGTTGAACGTAACTCAATAATTACATCTAAACAATCATTAATATATTTAGAAAATTTCCCTTGTAAAGAATCGAAAGATAATCTTGCAGCTCTTTCCGAAGTAGAATTAATTAAATCAGAAATTGCTTCTGCCTGTACTAAATCTAATCTTCCGTTTAAAAATGCTCTTTGAGAAAATTCACCAGGATTAGCAATTCTAAGATTAGGAATAAGTAAAATATTTTTTATTAACAAATCTAAAACAACTGGACTACCATGTGCTTGTAGTTCTAACACATCTTCTCCAGTAAAAGAGTTCGGAGAATCAAAAAAAATAGCAATTCCTTTGTCTAAAACTTTTCCTTTAATATCAAAAAAAGAACTAAAAGTAGCATATCTAATAATAGGAATCTTCTTTAAAACTGATATAGCAACATCTCTAGTACAAGATCCAGAAATTCGTATTATCCCAACCCCAGATCTTCCTTTCGGAGTAACTTGAGAAACAATTGTTTCATTAAAAATCATAATTTTTATCTTTTAGAAATAAAAAAAATAAAACTATTTCAGTTGAAAAAACTTTAATCATAATTCTTAATAAAAAGATTATTAAAAAATCAACTTTTATTACGAAACCCACGACTAATTATTTTTTGTTGAAAAATAGTAAAAATATTACTTGTAACATAATACAAAACTAATCCTGATGGAAAATATAAAAAAAATAAAGTAAATAATATTGGAACTAGATACATAATATTTTTTTGTATAGAATCCATAGAATTATTTGAAGAAGTTTTTTGAATTACCCACATCGTATATCCCATAAGAATAGGAAAAACAAAATAAGGATCTCTATCAGAGAGATCATTAATCCAAAATAAAAAAGGTGCATGACGCAACTCTACAGAATTAACTAACATATAGTATAAAGCTAAAAATATAGGCATTTGAATAATTACAGGTAAACATCCTCCAAATGGATTTATTTTTTTTAAATTGTACAAGTTAATTATTTCTTTACTCATTTTTTGTTTATCATTTTTATATTTTTTTTTAATTAAATCAATTTCAGGTTGAATTAATTTAATTTTTTCCATAGATATATATTGAAATTTTGCTAACGGGTACATCAAAAATCGAATCAAAATAGTTAAAAAAACTATTGACCAACCCCAATTTCCAATAAAAAAATGTAATAAACTAAGAATATTAAATAATGGTTTAGATATAAACCATAAATATCCATAATCTAAAGTTAAATCTAAATTTGGTGCTAATTCAGCCATTTTATTTTGAATAGAAGGACCAATCCATAATTTCGAAGAAAAAGAAAAACTTTTGTTTGGAAGTAAATGAACTGGTCTAGATTCGTATCCTATAGTTACAATATTATTATTTGTTTTATTTGTATAAATTATATTATTACTAATTTTTGAAGATTGAGGAATCCAAGCTGCTACAAAATATCGTTGAACCATTGCTATCCAACCATTTTTTGTTAATAATTTTTTATCTTTATTTATTGAATTCAAAGAATTCTTTTTGTATTTTTCTAAATCAGTAGAATATACAATACCTCGATATTTCTTTAAATCAAGTTGATTATTTTCATGATAATAATCGTCTTTATTACTACGATTAATTGGAATATTGATACTTTGCTTTAATTCATTAAAAAAAGATATATCTATTGCTTTTCTAGAATTATTTAAAACAGTATTTTCTATTTCAATAAAATACTTTCCATAAAGTAAAACAAAAATTTTTTTATATACAATTCCATTAATAGAATCAATCCAAACAAATGGAATTCTTAATTCTTTTTTTAAAGTATTTGTTGTAAAAATAATTGCTTTATTAAAAATATTCTTTCTTTTAATTTTATTTAATTTTAAATTTATTTTTTTTTCATTTTTTTTAATTGTTATTCCTTCACCTAATCGATAAAAAAAATTAGATTCTGTATCTAATAAACAAAAAGGAGAATCAGAACCTAAATGATTTTTATATTTTAACAAAAAAACTTTTTTAATTGTACCATTAAATTTGTTTAAAAAGACAGAAATAAGATTATTGCTCAATACAATATATTTGCTATCTTTTTCGTTTTTATAATATTCATTTATATTTTTTATATTTTTTTTATTAACTTCAAAACTATTGTTAATGTATTTCAACTCAAACATTCTTTTTATACTGTTGTTTTCATTCTTAAAATTCGATATATTAATAGGAATTCTCGTATTTTTATAAAAAAAATTCCAAATAAAAAAAGAAATACAAAAAAATGAAATAATAAAAATTTTTTTTTGAAGAGAATCCATTATTCTAATCTCATTATTTAATACTATTTATCATACAATTTCAAAAAAAAAATAAAATTTGACTAAGTATAGGGATGGCATTTAATTAATCTTTTAATTATTAAAAATAAACCTTTCAAAAAACCATTTTTAATTAAAACTAATTTTGCATATTCTGAACATGAAGGATAAAAAAGACATCTTTTTATCATTAAAGAACTAATGAAATTTTGATAGAAAATTATCAAATAAACAAATAATTTAACTACTATAGAAGATAGTTTTTTTTCCATAGCTGTTTTAATAACTCCATTAATTTACTATTATTCAAATTCATAGATTCTTTCTTTACTATAACAATATAATCCATTGGAATTAATCTATTTTGAGAAATTCGAAACGTTTCTCTAACTAATCTTTTAATTCTATTCCTTTCATTAGATTTTTTAATATTTTTTTTAGATATAATTATTCCTATTCTTGAATGAGAAATATGACTTTTACGAAAAAAAAATACTAATTCTCTACAAAAAATTTTTTTTGGACTTAAAAAAACATAATTAAATTCTTTTCTTTTTACTAACCTCATTTTTTTTCTAAAACAATATTTATGCAATTATTTTCCTATATTTTGACAAGAAACAGTTAAATACATTCGGGATTTAGATCTACGACGAGATAAAATACGACGACCATTTTTTGTAGACATTCTCTCTCTAAATCCATGAGAACGTTTTTTTTTTATTCTAGATGGTTGAAAAGTTCTTTTCATTTATTATTATCCTCAATAAAATGCATGATAATCTATTTTATATTATTTTTTAGAAAAATAATTCTACTACATTGAATCAACAAAATCGAAGAGAATCTAAAAAAACTGTTTTTCATAAAAAAATCTAATATAAAATTTAATCTTTTAAAATGAATCATTAATTAAAAAAATATTTATAAGTTAAGAAAACTAAGTTATTCAAATAAAGTTTATTACTTCTGAATATCAACTTTGTTCGTATGGAGTCTTCTACCGTGTCGTTTTTGCTTTGGCAACGATGTCTTTTTAATTTACAAAAAAAACTAACACCTACAGAATTTAGTATGTGGATACTTCCTTTAAAAGCAAAATTAATTACCAATAATACATTAATATTATATGCACCAAATAAGTTTGTTTTTGATTGGATTAATGAAAAATACATTTCTAACTTAAATCAATCCATATTAGATATATTTGGAAAAAATAAACCAATACTACAAATTAAAATTAATAAAAAAAAAGAAAAAAAAAATATATATAAAAACGAAACAAAAATTATAGAATCTATAAATTTTAATATAAATAGTGTATCATTAACAAAGTTATCGTCTAAACGTTCTTGTTTAAATAAAAAATATAAATTTGAAAATTTTATAGAAGGAAAATCTAATCAATTAGCAAAATCTGCTGCATATCAAATAGCTAATAAAACAGGAAATTTTTATAATCCTCTGTTTCTATATGGAAAAACAGGTCTAGGAAAAACTCATTTACTACATGCCATAGGAAATATGATTACATATAAAAAAAAACTAAATAAAGTAATATATATGCATTCAGAACAATTCGTTCAAAATATGGTAAAATCAATTCAAGAACATTCAATTGAAAAATTTAAAAAATTTTATCGATCAGTAAATGTTTTACTTATCGATGATATACAATTCTTTGCAAATAAAGAACATTCTCAAGAAGAATTTTTTCATACTTTAAATGCACTACTAGAAAGAAACCAACAAATTATATTGACTTCTGATAGATATCCTAAAGAAATAAACGGGGTAGAAGAAAGACTAAAATCAAGATTTGGATGGGGATTAACAATCTCAATCGATCCTCCCGAATTAGATACAAGAATTTCTATTCTTTTAAATAAAGCTAAAGAAAAAAATATTTTATTACCTATTGAAATAGCTTTATATATTGCAAAAAAACTAACATCAAATGTTCGTGATTTAGAAGGAGCGCTAAATAAAATTATAGCTCAGTCAAAATTTATAAATCAATCTATTACTATAGATTTTGTTAAAGAAACACTAAGAGATTTATTTTCAATACAAGAAAAAATAATTACAATAGAAACAATACAAAAAGCAGTAGCAAAATATTATGAAATTAAAGTTTCCGATTTATTGTCTAAAAAACGTTCAAAATCAGTAGTCCAACCAAGACAAATAGCAATGACCATGTCTAAAAAGTTAACAAACCATAGTTTTCCAGAAATAGGAAAAGCATTTGGAAATAGAGATCATACAACCGTATTGCATGCATATCGAAAAATTAACAAACTTCAAAAAGAAAAAAAAAACATGAAACAAGATCTATTAAATTTAATAAAAATGTTATCACTATGAAATTTACTATAAAAAAAGAAGAAATAATACAATCACTTAAAAAAATAAATGTTTTATTAGGAAAAAGAACAGATTTACCTATCTTAAGTAACATCTTAGTTATAATTAAAAAAAACTATCTATTTCTTACATCTACTAATTTAGAAATTGAAATAACTACTAAAACATGTTTGAAGCCACCTTTCGAAATAGGAAAAATAACAATCCCAGGTAAAAAGTTCTTAGATATATGTCGTTCTTTCCCAAAAAAGGAAAAATTAACAATTTTAAAAAAAGAAAACAAAATTATTATTACTGCAAAAAAAATATTTTTTTCTTTAATTACATTGCCTTATAAAAATTTTCCTATATTTCCTAATAAATTTAAAAAAAAAAAAATGAATTTTTTATATCAGAAAAAGATTTTAAAAAAAATATAAAATATACAAATTTCTGTATAGCAAATTCAGATGTTCGTCATTATTTAAATGGAATGTTATTTGAAATTAAAGAAAATTATATTAGGAGTACGTCTACTGATGGATATAGAATTTCTACTTACAAAAAAAAAATTAAAATAGAAAATCTAAAAGAATCAATAATCATTCCAAAATCAACAATTAATGAATTATCCAAAATATTACAAGATAAATCATCTTTAATAAAAATATCTATATTTAATAAGCAAAATATTCGTATTAAAACTAATGATTTAACTTTTACTAGTAAATTAATTGACGGAGAATTCCCTAATTGTAAAAATTTGTTTGTACAAGAAAAAATCAAAAAAAAAATTACAATAAATACTAAAAAATTTCAAGAAGCACTATATAGAATTTCAATTTTATGTAATGAACAATTTAATGGAATTTCTTTATATATCAATAATAAAAACATAAAAATTACAAGTCAAAATCAAAAAGATGAATACGCAGAAGAAATAATAGAAATTATTGATCAAAATGATTCAAATGAAATTAATATTTCTATCAATGTTAATTATATTTTAGACGTATTAAAAGTGATTAAAGGAACTTCTCTTCAATTAACAATTAATAATGATTTGTCTAATATTCAAATTAAAGATCTTGAAAATAGCTCTTCTAAATATTTAATAATGTCTCTTCTAATATAAAAAAATATTTTTTAATAAAAAACAAAAAATCTAAAAAATTTTTTATAAAAAATTTATAATGTTATCAATTAATTAGGAATTATTATGTCAAAAAAATACGACGCGTCTAGTATTAAAATATTAAAAGGATTAGATGCCGTCAAAAAAAGACCAGGAATGTACATCGGCAACACCGATGATGGAAGTGGATTACATCATATGGTATTCGAAGTAATCGACAACTCAATTGATGAAGCATTAGCTGGATTTTGCAAAAAAATTACTGTGATAATTCATTCTGATAATTCTGTTTCTGTAGAAGATGATGGAAGAGGAATACCTATAGATATTCATCCAGAAGAGGGAGTTTCAGCTGCAGAAATAATCATGACTGTACTACATGCAGGAGGAAAATTTGATGATATTTCCTATAAAGTATCAGGAGGATTACATGGAGTGGGGATTTCTGTAGTAAATGCACTATCAGAAAAATTAGAATTAATAATTTATCGTCAAAAAAAAATATATCAACAAAAATTTATTAAAGGAATACCACAAAAATCAATCCAATCTATAAGTAAAACAAAAAAAAATGGAACATTTATACGATTTTGGCCAAATAAAAAAATATTTAAAAAATACATAAAATTTAGTTATGAAATATTATCTAAACGATTTCAAGAATTATCTTTCTTAAACCCAAGAATAGAAATTTATTTAAAAGAAATAGAAAAAAAAAGAAAAGAAAAATATTTAAATAAAGGTGGAATTAAAGAATTTGTATCATTCTTAAATAAAAGAAAAACAATTATTCATCCAAAAATATTTTATTTTTTAAATAAAAAAAATAACATAGAAATAGAAATAGCAATACAATGGAATAATTCTTACAAAGAAACAATTTACTGTTTTACTAATAATGTAAAACAACAAGAAGGTGGTACACACTTAGCTGGCTTTAAATCAGCAATCACTAGAACATTCAATATTTATATGGAAAAAGAAGGAATTAAAAAAAAAATAAAAATAAATGCTTCTGGTGAAGATGCAAGAGAAGGAATTACTGCGATAATTTCAATAAAAATGTCACAACCTAAATTTTCATCGCAAACTAAAGAAAAACTAGTTTCTTCAGAAGTAAAATCAGCAGTAGAATCATCAATAAACGAAAATTTAATGGATTTTCTTTTAGAAAATCCAACAGATACTAAAATTATTTTAGGAAAAATAATTGAAGCTGCAAGAGCTAGAGATGCTGCTAAAAAAGCTAGAGAAATAACCAGAAAAAAAACTAGTTTAGATCTAATAAATAGTTTTCCTGGAAAACTAGCAGATTGTCAAGAAAAAGATCCTTCTTTATCAGAAATCTATTTAGTTGAAGGTGATTCTGCTGGAGGTTCAGCTAAACAAGGTCGAAATAGAAAAAACCAAGCTATTTTACCTTTAAAAGGGAAAATATTAAACGTTGAAAAATCTCGTTTTGAAAAAATGTTAGAATCACAAGAGATAGCAACATTAATTACTGTTTTAGGATGTGGTATTGGAAAGAATGACTACAACCCTAATAAGTTAAGATATCATACTATCATAATCATGACTGATGCAGACGTAGATGGTTCACATATTAGAACCTTACTACTAACATTTTTTCACCGATATATGCCAGAAATTATACAAAGGGGGCATTTATACGTTGCACAACCTCCTTTATATAAAATAAAAATAGGAAAAAAAGAAATTTATGTCAAAGATGACGAAGAAATGCATAAAAAAAAAATTAAAATAGCAATTAAAGAAATTTCTATTTACACAAATATTCCTAAAAAAGAAAAAATAAAAACAAATATATTTGAAAATATATTTAAACAGTATTTAAATAAAAAAAAAATAATCCAAAAAAAATTTTTTAATATACCTAAAAAAATTATTAAAACGTTAATTTATTTAAATCCATTAAATGATCTAAAAAAAAGAAGAAAAACAAAATTTTGGATATTTAATTTAGCAAAAAAACTTAATAAAAAAGAAAATAAAAATATCTTTTATACAGAAGAATTAATATATAATTTCAATGAAAAAAAATTTGAGCCTCTATTAATTATCAATTCTTATGGGGAAATTAAAAAAATTATTTTCCAAGAAAATTTCTTTTTATGCGAGGAATATAGAAAAATTTGCTTATTAATTTCAGAATTTAAAAAACTAAAAATAAAAAAATTACAAATAGAAAAAAATAATCAAATATATCTAGTTAAAAATATAGAAGATACAATAGATTGGATAATTAAAACATCTATTTCAAAAAATATGTTTATACAACGATATAAAGGACTTGGAGAAATGAATCCAATTCAACTATGGGAAACAACCATGAATCCAAGTACTAGAAGAATGATTCAAATCACTAATAACAACAAAGATATAGCTGAAAAATTATTCACTACTTTAATGGGAGATACCGTAGAACCAAGAAAAAAATTTATTCAAATTAATGCTCTACAAGCAAAAAATATCGATGTATAAAACAATATTTAAATATTAAATAAAAAAAAATAAATTAAAAATATATATTTTTAATTTTTTAATAAAAAAATACGGCAGGAGAAATTAGACCTGCCGATATAATAAAATATTAAAATTATATTTTATGAAAAATCGATCATGTTAATAATTTTTAATTTCTCTAAAGACTCTTGTAATTTATTTAAAATACAATTTTTACTATGTATTCCAAAATCCTCATTTTTAATTTTTTTTTCTAATTTTTTTTTTTCTTCCAAAATTAATTTTTTATTTAAATCTTTTTTAAATATAATTGTATCTGCAAAGATTGTAACCTTTTTAGGTTTCACTTCCATAATTCCAGTAGATAAATAAATGTATTCTTTATTTTTTGATTCTTTTTTTATTAATAATAAACCCGGTTTTAAGTAAGTAAGTAAGTGCGAATGACCTGGATAAATACCAAGTTCTCCTAAAACCCCAGATGCTTTAATTTTAAGTATAAATCCAGAAAAAAAAATTTTTTCTATACTAATTAAACTACAATAAAAACGCATAAATAACATCCTTAATCCTAACTTATAAAAAGATAAAGAACTATATTTATTTATCTTTCATTAAAGCCTCTTCAATAGATCCTATCATGTAAAAAGATTTTTCGGGTAAATGATCTAATTCTCCTGAAAGTATCTTTTTAAAACCAATAATACTGTCCTTTAAAGAAACATATTTCCCAGAAAAACTAGTAAACATTTCAGCTACAAAAAATGGTTGTGACAAAAATCTCTGAATCTTTCTAGCTCTGTTAACAATTGTTTGATCTTCTTTTGATAATTCATCCATTCCTAAAATAGCTATAATATCTTTCAACTCTTGGTATCTTTGTAAAATTAATTGTACATTTAACGCTGTTTCATAATGTTCACTACCTACAATCTTAGGATTCAATAATCTACTAGTAGAAGAAAGAGGATCAACAGCCGGATATATACCTAGAGAAGCAATTTGTCTACTCAATGTAACAGTAGAATCTAAATGAGAAAATGTTGTTGCTGGAGATGGATCAGTTAAATCATCAGCTGGAACATATACGGCTTGAATAGAAGTAATTGAACCTTTTATAGTAGAAGTAATACGTTCCTGTAACTTCCCCATTTCTTCAGATAAAGTAGGTTGATATCCAACTGCAGAAGGTGTTCTTCCTAATAATGCTGAAACTTCAGTTCCAGCTAAAGTATACCTATAAATATTATCTATAAAAAATAAAACATCTCTTCCTTCATCACGGAATTTTTCAGCAATGCTCAGTCCTGTAAATGCAACTCTTAATCTATTTCCAGGTGGTTCGTTCATTTGACCATAAACAAGAGAAACTTTATCTAAAACCCCAGAATCTTTCATCTCATGATAAAAATCATTACCTTCTCTAATTCTTTCTCCAACCCCAACAAAAACTGAATACCCAGAATGTTCTATCGCTATATTACGAATTAATTCCATCATATTAACAGTTTTTCCGACTCCGGCTCCTCCAAATAGACCTACTTTTCCACCTTTAGAAAAAGGACAAATCAAGTCAATTACTTTAATTCCTGTTTCTAATATTTCTTGAGAAGTAGATTGATCTAAGTAACTAGGTGGAAACTGATGAATTTCTCTATACTCTATTTCTGAATTATCTTTACTTTTAAAATCCCCTTTTAAATCTATAGGTTCTCCTAAAACATTCATTATCCTACCTAAAGTAGGTGAACCCACTGGTACTTTAATCATATGACCCAAATTAATAACAGACAAACCAATTTTTAATCCATTAGAAGAACCCATTGCTATAGTTCGTACTACACCAGAACCTAATTGTTGTTGTACTTCTAAAATTAAATTTAAATTTTTATTTTTTACAATTAAAGCATAATATATATTTGGAACTGAGTCTCTTCTAAATTCTACATCAACAACAGCTCCTACCACCTTAATAATTTTACCAAAAGACATTTTTAATATACCTTACTTCTATTCTAAATTTTATAAAATTACAGAAGATCCTGAAATAATTTCAGTTAATTCTTGAGTTATAGCAGATTGACGTAATTTATTATAAATCAATCTACATTCCTGAATAGACTTTTTACTATTATCTGTAGCCGTTCTCATAGCAACCATACGAGCTGATAATTCACTAGAAACATTTTCTAACATACTTTTATATATTTTAGATTCAAGAAATTTATTTAGAATAATATCTAATAAAAAATTAAAATTAGGCTCATACAAATAACTCCATATTTTTTTTTTATTATGATTTTTTTTTAAAATAATTGGTAATAATTTAACAATTTTTGGAACATATATCATCGAATTTTTAAAATGATTATAAGAAATATAAATCTCATCAATTAACTTAGAATTATAAGAATTTAAAAACTTTTTAATAAACCGTTTGATTTTAATTAAATTAAAACGTTCACTAACGTCATCCGAATAAAAAATAATTTTATTATGATAATCAGAAAAAAAATTCCATCCTTTTAAACCGAAAATAATTAACTCGTAATCAATTTCGTTTTTTAATAATTCTTCTATTTTTAATAATATTTTTTTAAAAAGATTATTATTTAAACTACCACATAAACCTCTATTTGTAGAAACTACTATTATTCCTACTTTTTTTATTTTTCTCTTTTCTAAATAAGAATGTTTAAAACCTAATTTTTTCTCTAAAATAATATTGTTAACAACTTTTTTAATATTCTCTAAATAATGAAAACTGTCTATCATTTTTATTTTTATTTTTCTCATTTTAGAAACAGCAACCATTTCCATTGCTTGAGTAATTTTTTGAGTATTTGAAATAGCATTAATTTTATCTCTAATTTCTTTCGATGAAGACATTGATTATCCTAAAATTATATTTTTTTATTTACAATTTGAAAAAAAACCATTTAATTCTTCTTTCTTAAAACGATTAATAACCGATGAAAAAGCAGTTTCAATATCTTTATTATATGATCCTGATAAATTAATAGAATCAATTAAACTAGAATAATTTTGATTAAAAAATTTTAAGAAAAAATACTCAAAAAGAACAATATTTTTTACTTCTATACTATCTAAAAAACCATTTTCAGAAATAAACAATAATATTCCTTGTTCAGCAATAGAAATTGGAGAATATTGTTTCTGTTTTAATAATTCAATAATCTTTTCTCCAAAAATTAACTGTTTTCTAGTTGATGGGTCTAAATCAGAAGAAAACTGAGAAAACGAAGATAATTCTCTATATTGAGCAAGAGAAGTACGGATTTTACCTGAAAAAATCTTTATAATTTCTCTTTGAGCTGAACTTCCAATTCTAGAAACTGAAATCCCAGGATTAATTGCGGGTCGAATTCCTGAATTAAACAAAGAAGTCTCTAAAAATATTTGACCATCAGTTATCGAAATTACATTTGTAGGAACAAATGAAGAAACATCTCCTTCCTGTGTTTCAATTATAGGAAGAGCCGTTAATGAACCAGTTCTATTTTTAATTAAACCATTAGTAATTCTTTCAACACAACTAGAATTAATTTGAGCTGATCGTTCCAATAATCTAGAATGTAAATAAAAAATATCTCCTGGATAAGCCTCTCTTCCAGGAGGTCGTTTTAACAATAATGAAATTTGTCGATAAGCAACTGCATGCTTAGACAAATCATCGTATACAATTAAAGCATCTTCTCCTTTATCTCTAAAATATTCCCCCATACAACAACCGGAATATGGAGCTAAATATTGCAAAGAAGCAGATTCAGAAGCTGATGCTACAACAACAATTGTATGCGATAATGCGTTATGCTCTTTTAATTTCTGTACAATATCAACTACTGTAGAAATTTTTTGCCCTATTGCTACATATATGCATTTTACATTAGATTTTTTTTGATTAATTATTGTATCTATAGCAATAGCTGTCTTTCCTGTTTGTCTATCACCTATAATCAACTCTCGTTGTCCTTTTCCTATCGGAATCATAGAATCAATTGCTTTATATCCTGTTTGAATAGGTTCATTAACAGATTTTCTATCAATAACACTTGGAGCGTCTACTTCTATAGATGAAAACGAATCATTCTTTATTAATCCTTTTCCATCTATAGGTTCTCCTAAAGTATTTACGACTCTCCCTAATAAATTTCTACCAACAGGAACTGAAAATACTTTACCTGTGCATTTAACAATCATTCCTTCTTTAACATTCTGATAAGAACCAAGAACTACAGCTCCAACTATATCTCTATCTAAATTTAATACAATTGCATATTGAGTTACTATATCTTCTCCTTGTAATACCAACATCTCACCTAACATAGCATGAGATAAACCATAAATTTCTATTATTCCGTCAATAACCGAAATAATTTTTCCTTCGTAACTCGTCATACAATCAGTAATATCAAGTTCATTTATTCTTTTTTGAATTAAATCACTTATTTCAATTGCATTAACTCTCATTAGTTACTTTCTCTTCACTATTTAGAAAATTATTTATTTGTCTTATTTGACTGGAAATTGAAAAATCAATTTTTTTACTGTTAACTATTAAAACTAAACCACCTATAATAGATTTGTCTATTTTTTGTTTTACTAAAATTTTATAAAATGGGTAACATTTTACTAATTTCTTAGTAATTTTATCCAAAAAAAACGATTCAATTCGACAAACAGAAATCAAGAAAATCTCAATAACATTATCTTTTAAATTTTTAAGAATAGAAAATTGTTTTAATATCTCTGGAAGTAAAAGCAAACGATTATTATCTATAATTATAGAAATTAAATTTCTAACTTTTCTGTCAATTTTATTATTTAATACAGAAGAAAAAATTTTTAAAATATAACTTTTCGAGGAAAAAATTTTTTTTTTTACTATATCTAATTCAATCACTTTAGAAAACAAATCTAATACATATTCCCAATATTCTATTGATCCATCTTTAATCGCTATATTTAAAACAGCTTTTGCATAATTACGAGCAATTGTTATTCTATTTTGTAACATTATTTTATGATATCCTATATTAAAATTCAGACATCGCTTTATTAATTAATTCATAATGTTCTTTTTTACTAATACTACGATTTAAAATTTTCTTAGCTATAGAAATAGATAAAACCCCTAACTTTTTTCTTAAATCTTCATTCGCTTTAAAAGATTCAATTTCAATAACATTTCTAGCTGAATCAATAATTTTTTTACTTTTTTTATCAGCAATTCGTTTAGCTTCTTCTAAAATCAAATTTCTATTTTTATTAGCCAAATCTATAATTTCAGATACTTTCTTTTTAGCTTTTTTAATGTCCTCCTTTAATTTTTTTCTTTCCATTAAAATATTTCGTTTAGCTATTTCAATTTCTAAAAAAGAATTTTTAATATTTTTTTGTCTAGTTTCAATCACATTTATCAAATTTGGCCATATATAATTCATACAAATAAAAACAAAAAAAATAAAAGAAATAGATTGACCAATAATAGTAGCGTTAAAATTCATATTAACTATTTCTCCTAACAATAATCGCTTTATCATTCTTATGATATTTGTTCTAAAACTAATTAATAAAGCGCTATGCAGCAGCAAATATTAAATACAAAGCCAATCCTACTGAAATCATAGGTATTGCATCAACTAATCCCATAACAACAAAAAACTGAGTTCGTAAAACAGGAATTAAATCAGGTTGACGAGAAGCCCCTTCCAAAAATTTACCACCTAACAAACTAATTCCTATAGCAGCTCCTATTGAGGATAAACCTATCATTAATGCTGCTGCAATATATAATACATCTAAATTTGGATTATCCATTGATTTTTCTCTAAATAATTATTTTTAAAAACAAAAAAAGTTAATTCTCTTCAATTGCTGCAGATAAATATACTATTGTTAAAACCATAAAAATAAATGACTGTAAAAAAATTACTAAAATATGAAAAATGGACCAAGGTACAGATAAAAAAAACTGTCCCCACCAAGGAATTAAACCAGAAATCATCATAAAAATTATTTCACTAGAATAAATATTTCCGAACAATCTCAATCCTAATGAAATTGGTTTTGAAAATAAAGTAACTAATTCTAAAATTAAATTAAATACAAAAAAAAACGGATGATTAAATGGATGTAAAGACATCTTTTTTAAAAAAGAAAAAAAACCATTCTTTTTAATACTATAAAAAAGAATTAATAAAAAAATACTAATAGACATCGACATTGTAATATTTATATCAGAAGAAGGAACAACTTTCAAAAAATTTATTCCTAATATAGAATTTCCTAAAAGAGGAAAAAAATCTATTGGAAACAAATCCATACTATTCATTAAAAACGTCCAAACAAAAACTGTCAAAGATAAAGGAGGTATCAATACACTTTTAGTTTTGTACATATCTTTTACATTAGTATCAACAAAAATAACCACTAATTCTACAAAAGACTGTAATTTTCCAGGAAGTTTAACAGTTGCTTCTTTAGAAATCCTATAAAAGAAAAATAAAAACAAACATCCTAAAAATAAAGAAAAAAAAAGAGAATCAAGATTTACTATAAAAAAACTACTTTTTCTATTTGTTGATTCATTAACTATAGAAAAATCAAATAAATTCATTTGTAAATGATGCAAATGATGAATAATATAACTCTTTGGATCAGAAATAACCTTTAAAACCATAAAGTCCATTTCTCCTTTTATTTTACTAAATATAATCATGAACAAAAAATTATTTTTTTACTAACTACAAAAAAAATAATTTATATAATCAAGATATCTAAAAAATAATTCGAAAATAAAAAGCAGATTTTTTTTTAATATTACAAAAAAAAATAAAATTCGTAAAGTGAATTACCTTTTTAAAAAAAACATTTTTTTTAAATAAATTAATAATATAGATATAGCTGCTGGAGTAATTCCAGAAATACGAGAAGCCTGACCTATTGTAACTGGTTTATAAGAATTTAATTTTAAAACTACTTCTTTAGATAAACCTGTAATATTACCATAATCTATATCAGTAGATAACATAATTCTATCATTTAATCTTTGACGAAAATTTTCTTTAATTTGTCGATCAATATAACCTTTATACTTAATTTGTGTTTCAATATAATTCATAATTTCACAACTACAACCAGATAACTCATCTACAAAAATTTTTTCTTTTATTAGAGATAAATAATTTATTTCAGGACGTTTAAACAATCTTTCTAAACTAATTTTCTCTTTTATTAATACATTCATTCGTTCTTTCAATTTAAAACTAACTTCAGAATTAGGAGTAATAATAACTTTTTTTAATTCTTTTCTTTGGAATTTAATATTAGATAATTTTTTATTAAAAAAATTCCATCTATTATCACAAATCAAATTCAATTTTTTTCCAATCTCAGTTAATCTTATATCAGCATTATCCTCTCTTAAAAATAATCGATTTTCAGCACGAGCAGTAAACATTCGATAAGGTTCTGTTGTACCCTTATTGCATAAATCATCAACTAAAACTCCAATATATGCTTCATCTCTCTTAGGAAACCAAAAATCACCAGAATTTAAAGAATATAAAGCAGCATTAATACCTGCCAATAAACCTTGTGCAGCCGCTTCCTCATAACCAGTAGTTCCATTAATTTGACCAGCTAAAAATAACCCATTAATTAATTTACTTTCTAATGTTAACTTTAAATCTCTAGGATCCAAATAATCATATTCAACAGCATAACCTGGATGAATAATTTTAGCTTTTTCTAAACCATAAATTGAATTTACAATTTTTTTCTGAACCTCAATAGAAAAACTTGTAGAAATTCCATTAGGATAAATTTCTTTTTGTAATAATCCTTCAGGCTCCAAAAAAATACGATGACTTTTCCTATCTGGAAATCGAACAATCTTATCTTCAATAGAAGGACAATATCTTGGTCCATTACCTTTTATTAAACCTTGATAAACTGGATTTTTAGCCAAATTTTTTCTTATAATTTCATGAGTTTCCTCATTAGTTTCAGTAATAAAACAAGAAACTTGCAAAGGATGATCACTAATTTTTCCCATAAAAGAAAAAACAGGTGTAGGAAAATCCCCATTTTGTACTTTTAATTTAGAAAAATCAATAGTTTTTCCATCAATTCTAGGAGGAGTTCCAGTTTTTAACCTTCCTACACGAAAAGATAAATCTCTAATACAATCAGATAAAAAAATTGATGATTTATCTTTAATTCTACCACCAAAATAACAATTATTACCAATATAAACTTTACCGGATAAAAAAGTACCTGTAGTCAATATAACCGTTTTAGATAAAAATTTATTATTTTTAATAGTTATTACTCCAGAAACAGAAGAACTATCTATAATCAATTCTTTTACTTCATCTTCTAATAAATATAAATTTTTCTGTTTTTTAATCTTAGAAATAACTACTTTTCTATATAAAGTTCTATCAGCTTGACCTCTTGTTGACCTTACTGCAGCCCCCTTTGTAGAATTTAAAATTTTAAAATGAATACCAGAGTAATCAATTGCTTTAGCCATTAATCCTCCTAAAGCATCAATCTCTTTAACTAAATGACTTTTCCCAATTCCTCCAATCGATGGATTACAAGATAAGTAACCAATTGTTTTTATATTTTGAGTTAACAATAAAGTTTTTCTTCCCATTCTAGAAGAAGCTAAAGCTGACTCTGTTCCTGCATGTCCTCCTCCAACTACAATCACATCAAAAATAGTTTTATCGAATATCATTAAAAAAACCTTTCAGTTTTATTCAAACTATAAAATAGTTATTAACTAAAAAACAACATATACACTTTTTTTAAAAAAATATCAAAGATTATATTTTTAACTACCCTTTATTGCTTTTTATTTTTAAATAAAAAAAGATAAAAAGAATAAGTACTATTATTAAGAAATGGATAACCTGTGGATAACTATGCTTACTTATTGATAAATAAAGGTTTTTTAATGTGGATTAACTGTGTATAA